>CAIPID010000343.1 GCA_903865015.1 uncultured beta proteobacterium
GCCATCGAATCAAGCATGGCCTCGTCCATGTTGATATCAATAATCTGCGCGCCGCTTTCTACTTGCTGCCGGGCAACCGCAATCGCCTCATCGTACTTTTCTTCACGGATCAGGCGCGCAAACATTTTGCTGCCGGTTACGTTGGTGCGCTCACCGACGTTGATAAACAAGGAACTGTCATCAAAGTTCAAGGCCTCGAGCCCGGACAAGCGAGTCTTGACCTCGATCTCTGGCACGATGCGAATCGGCAGCGAGCAAACTTTTTCTGCAATGGCGCGCACATGGTCTGGCGTCGTGCCGCAGCAGCCGCCAGCCATATTGACCAGACGGGACTTAGCGAATTCTTCGAGCAATGCGGATGTATCGGCAGGTGTTTCATCAAATCCCGTGTCACTCATTGGATTAGGCAAGCCGGCGTTTGGATACACACACACGTAGGTGTCACAGATTTTGGACAACTCGGCGATGTAGGGACGCATCAATGCCGCACCTAACGCGCAATTCAGGCCAATGGTGATTGGACGGGCGTGACGAACGGAGTTCCAGAATGCCTCGACGGTCTGACCGGAAAGGATCCGGCCAGACGCATCAGTGACGGTGCCGGAGATCATGACAGGCAGACGCTCACCACGTGCGTCGAACACCTCTTCGACCGCAAAAATTGCTGCCTTGGCGTTCAGGGTATCGAAAATGGTTTCGATCAGCACCAGGTCAATGCCACCGTCGAGCAGGCCATTTAACTGCTCGGCGTAGGCGATACGCAACTCATCGAATGTGACGTTACGCGCACCCGGATCATTCACATCGGGTGAGATCGATGCGGTCTTGGGCTGCGGACCTAAGGCACCGGCGACAAAACGCGGACGCTCGGGCGTACTGAATTTGTCGCAGGCGGCACGTGCGATTCTGGCCGACTCGAGATTGAGCTCATACGCGAGCTCTGGCAAATCATAGTCACCCTGAGCAATGGTCGTCGCACCAAACGTGTTGGTCTCGATCACATCGGAGCCTGCCTCGAGGTACTGCTCGTGGATTTCACGAATCACATCGGGGCGCGTCAGGGACAACAACTCGTTGTTACCTTTGACGTCTTTGCCGTGCTCCACAAACCGCGCCCCCCGAAAATCAGACTCTGACAACTTGTAGCGTTGAATCATCGTACCCATCGCACCATCTAGGATCATGATGCGTTGCCCTAGCAGGCCCGCAAATTCGGCGCCACGAGTGTAACTTTCAAGGGGGTACGGCAGTTTGGGATAAGACATAGTGGAGACCGCCCAGAAATAAGGTGCGAGAGACCCCCGAAATAGGGTCTTCTACCAACCCGTCATGGTAACAAAAACAGACCTCTTGCAACGGCGGATGCCGATATGTTGGACAAGCCCTACAATTTGCGTTCAGTCCATCACCATTCGCCACCGATTATGTTTGTCTTCGGGGCGTGTCGGATGTAGCATCAGAGGCTCACGATTCGGGTGACTTTTAAGCGATCTCATGCTTTTTTTACGTCGGTGCATTCTTTTTCTACCCCTCTGGGCATTCGTTCTGCTGGCCTGGTGTGGACAAGTGCGCGCCGAAGAAATAGAGCTAATCGATGATAATGGCCGCGCTGTGCTGCTCAAAGAGCCCGCGCGCCGAGTGATTACTTTATCCTCACAAATTACTGAAATCATCTTTGCCGCTGGCGCGGGGGATAAAATTGTTGCGACCGTTAACTCAAGCGACTATCCACCTGCCGCACAGAAGTTGCCGCGCATCGGCGATGGCCTCCAACCCGATCCTCAGAAAATCACAACTTACAAGCCTGACCTCATCATCGGCTGGCTATCAGAACAGCTCGAGCCCCTTGAGGCTCTCAACATCCCGTTTTTTGTCAGCGCGCCCGAGTCGCTCGCCGAAATCGCGGACTCAGTCGAGAACTTCGGCACGCTACTCGGCACCTCTCATATCGCACGCCCACGGGCAGATCTGTTGCGTCAGACATTAGACATGCTTGCGCATACCAATACCAGTCGCGGTGCACAGCGCCCTCCTGTCCGGGTATTTATCCAGTCGGGCGCCGAACCCCAATACTCACTGGGTGGCGATCACTTGCTCTCCGACGTTATTGAAATCTGCGGTGGAGTAAACGTTTTTGCTGAATCAGCCTCTGTCACCCCGCAAGTGAGCGCTGGCAGTGTGCTGGCAGCCAAGCCGGACTTTATTCTGGTTGGACGTGCGGGGGCAGCCTCCGCGCCCGCCGTTGATCCAGCCGCTCTGGCATACTGGCGTTCTGTGGGGCTTACCGCCGCACGGGACGGGCAGGTGTTCGTGATGGATGCTGATGTTCTGTTTCGACCTGGCCCCCGACTGATTGATGCGGCAGGTATGCTTTGCGATGCCATCGAACGTTCCAGAAAATAACCACGCTGCCCACTCATTGTTGCTCGGCATGAGTGGCGCAAAGATTTTTCAAGGTTTAATGAATATGACACAGCTTGACCCTTTGATTATCGCGGGCAAAGCCTACCAATCCAGACTGCTAGTGGGCACCGGTAAATATGCCGATTTCAAACAGACCCGCGAAGCGATCGACCAAAGCGGCGCAGAAATTGTGACCGTTGCAATCCGACGCACCAATATCGGCCAGAACGCTAGCGAGCCCAGCTTGTTGGAGTTTTTACCTCCCTCGCAATTTACCTACCTGCCCAATACCGCGGGCTGCTATACCGCGGACGATGCGGTGCGTACCTTGCGTCTGGCTCGCGAATTGCTAGACGGGCATCAACTCGTCAAGCTTGAGGTGCTGGGTGACCCACATACGCTGTTCCCCAACATGCCTGAAACACTTGCCGCCGCAAAAACACTCGTGGCCGATGGTTTTGAGGTTATGGTTTATTGCACGGACGATCCAATACAGTGCCGCATGCTTGAAGATATCGGCTGCGTGGCGGTCATGCCTCTGGCTTCCCTGATTGGCTCGGGCATGGGCATCCTCAACCCATGGAACCTCAAACTCATCATTGATCAGTCCCACGTCCCTGTGCTCGTAGATGCAGGGGTAGGCACAGCCTCCGATGCGGCAATCGCCATGGAGCTCGGTTGTGACGGTGTATTGATGAATACAGCAATCGCCGGCGCACAGAATCCCGTACTCATGGCGAGCGCAATGAAAAAAGGCGTTCAAGCCGGTCGCGAAGCATTTTTGGCCGGCCGCGTCCCACGCAAGACCTATCAGGCAGCCCCGAGTTCACCGACAAGTGGTCTGATCACGCCAAGCGCATCGACATGACCAGCACGTCTCAACCTGCACCAAATACCCTCACGATCGCCGGCATGGACCCCTCCGGTGGGGCTGGCATTTTGGCAGACGTCAAAACCATGAGCGCACTGGGCAGCTATGCCTGCGCGGTGGTAGCTGCTCTGACGGCACAAAATACCCAGACTGTCTCAGACATTTCACCCGTCAACCCGCAGTTCGTCAGACAACAAATCGATACCTTATTTGCTGATGTCGAGATTCACGCCGTCAAAATCGGTATGCTCGGCCAGACCGGTGTGATTGAAATGGTCGCCGACCGGCTTGCGCATTTTTTACCTAAGCACGTTGTCCTTGATCCGGTCATGGTCTCCAAAAGCGGGAATTTATTGCTTGAGCAAAAAGCTGTCGGCGTCCTGCGCGAGCAACTCCTGCCACAAGCAACAATCCTGACGCCTAATCTGCCGGAGGCAGGCGTTCTGCTTGAACAACGCCCAGTTGAGCGTGTTCGCGAGATGCGAAGCGTAGCCGAACGATTACGCAACCTGATGTCTTATTCAGGACATCGGTGGGTTTTCCTAAAGGGTGGCCACCTGCCTGGTAATGAAACAATCGATTTTCTCCATGATGGCGACAAAATGATTGAGTTGCCTGGTCATCGGATTCCCACAAAAAACACACATGGCACAGGTTGCACATTATCAGCAGCATTGGCCGCATTGTTGCCTCAAACCGAAACGGTTCCCGAGGCAGCAAAGCTTGCAAAAGAATACTTAATTCAAGCGATTTTGCACGCAGAACAGCTTAAAGTTGGGCAAGGACATGGTCCCGTGCACCATTTCTATAAATGGTGGGCACAAACCCCCGTACAATAAGGGTTTACGTCAATACTTTTTGATCGAGCCATGAACGCGTCTAACTTGCCCAATATCGAGATCGCCCGCTTCAATATGGTGGAACAACAAATCCGCCCCTGGGACGTCTCAGATGAAAACGTACTGAAAGCACTTTTCAAAATCCGTCGTGAATGTTTTGTGCCTACTGCGTATCGCGGACTCGCATTCTCGGATATCGAAGTCCCCCTGATCCTTCAGACCACCGATACGCATCAGGTCATGCTGTCACCCAAAATGGAAGCCCGTCTTGCGCAGCTTCTGGAGCTGAAAGCCGATGACTGCGTGCTCGAAGTCGGTACTGGCTCGGGCTATCAGGCGGCCTTGCTCAGTGAGCTCGCACGCGACATCACTTCGATCGAAATTGATCCTCGCTTGGTTGCATTTGCACAGAACAATCTTCAGCAAGCGCAGATCAAAAACGTCAAGGTTGAGACAGGTGATGGCAGTAACGGCTGGGGTACGACTGAATATGACGCGATTCTGGTGACGGGCTCGCTACCCAGCATTCCAGATGCGCTCAAATACCAATTGTGTGTGGGTGGTCGTATGGTGGTTGTGGTGGGTCAAGCCCCGGCAATGACTGTTTACCGCATTACACGCACCACTGCTGCAAGCTTTGAGACAACGTCTTTGTTTGAAACAGTGATCAAACCGCTCACAGGCCCCACTGTTTCACACTTCAAGTTTTAAATTCAGTTCTGTGGCTCTCTGATTTTAGTCACTAGCGCAGTGGTAGACCGGGGAAATTCGAACGGTATCGCCACTGCCCGACCGCCCCACGACTCGACCAGTTTTGTTTCAGGCAAGGTCTGCATGTCGTAATCACCGCCTTTAACGATGAGATCCGGGCGCAACAGCCCTATGATCTGAACCGGCGTGTCTTGTTCAAAAATGGTGACCGCCGTAACGCAACCAAGTGCAGCCAGCAGTGCCGCACGGTCATGGTCAGTGTTCAAGGGACGATCCGGGCCCTTGCCCAGTCGTCGCGCAGAGGCGTCAGAATTCACCGCAACGATCAGCGAACCACCCAACTGAGCAGCCTCGTCCAGATAGGTCACGTGTCCGCGGTGCAGGATATCAAACACACCGTTAGTGAATACGACAGGACCTGGCCAGACGCGCGAGGCGATCCGCTCGGCGCAGGCCTCAGGCGACAGGATTTTGCTCTCAAAACGCGCGCTCATATTTTTACTGACGATCTGCAATTGTTAAACAGGTGCCACGACACCCGTCGCTGCGCGCATCAACTCTTTACGGTAACGATTCAGGTCCTGAACCGTTTTGAAAGTTTGATCAAAAAGCAACGACATGTTGTGGAGAATGCGGGTAGATACTTTGCCCTCCCACTCTTTATCAAACACAATCTGCGTATCCAGCCAGCGCTCAAGCCAGCCTGGCTCAGGCAGTTTTGACTGCACCGTGTCATCAGGGAACATGCCTTTGTTGACATGCAGATTCGTCGGATGCAAGGCCTGAGGGGTGCGATGGGCAGAGGCCATCAACACGCCGATTTTGGCAAAAGCGATACGCGCCTGCTCACCGATTTCCTGGCCACGCTGACTCAGCGCACGTTTCATGTAGCGCAAATAAGCACCAGCGTGACGCGCCTCATCCTGGGAAATAATTTTGTAAATCGACTTGATCACTGGCTCGGTATGCCAGTCGGCCGCGCAGCGATACCAGTGATTCAAACGCACTTCGCCGCAGAAGTGCAGCATGAGTGTTTCAAGCGGTGGCGCCGGATCAAATTCAAAGCGAACTTTATGCAGCTCCTCTTCGGTTGGAACCAGGTCTGGCGCAAATCTGCGCAGGTATTCGATCAATACCAAAGAGTGTTTTTGCTCTTCAAAAAACCAGACTGACATAAACGCCGAAAAGTCGCTGTCATCACGGTTGTCACGCAAAAACATTTCTGTCGCAGGCAGTGCCGCCCACTCAGTAATGGCATTCATCTTGATCGTTTGCGCCTGCTCGTCGGTGAGCTTACTACGATCAAAATCCTGCCAGGGGATATCCGTTTCCATATTCCAGCGAACGGATTCCATCGATTTAAAAAGTTCTGTGTAGAGCATATTCATTGCCTTAAATATTGGGGCTGATTTTCAACGCATCAGCGTCCAGAGTGCCACGGCCAGGGCCACTGCGGCCACACCGGTTAATACCATTAATAAACGATTGCCTTGTTCACGCGCCTGGCGCATGCGCTTTAATTCGGACAAAACAGAAGCAGAGACGTCTGGACGGTTAAGCTGCGCGTGCATTAAACGCGGAAACTCAGGTAACCACTGCGCCCACTGCCCTGCTTCCTGAGTCAGTTTTTTTCGTATTCCACGCAGACCAACCCTCTCATGCATCCAGTTTTCAAGATAAGGTTTGGCTGTTTTCCATAAGTCTAACTGTGGATCGAGCTGGCGTCCTAATCCTTCAACATTAAGAAGGGTTTTTTGCAATAAAACCAGCTGAGGTTGAATTTCAACATTAAAACGGCGCGATGTCTGGAATAACCGCAATAAAACCTGCCCAAGGGAAATCTCAGCTAACGGGCGGTCGAAGTAAGGCTCACACACGGCACGCACCGCCCCCTCAAGCTCTTCTTCGCGCGTAGTCGGGGGCACCCATCCAGACTCGATGTGCAGCCGCGCCACGCGCCTGTAGTCTCGCTGAAAGAACGCCAGGAAATTTTGCGCCAGGTAGTTTTTATCAAACTCAGACAATGAGCCGACAATGCCGAAATCTAGTGCAATATATCGGCCTAGCGTCTCCGGGCGATCAGACACGTAGATATTGCCGGGATGCATATCCGCATGAAAAAACCCATCTGAAAAAACTTGGGTAAAGAAAATTTCTACGCCGGTGCGTGCAAGTGTCGAGATATCGACTCCGAGCGTGCGCAAACGCTCGATCTGGCTAACAGGTACACCATACATGCGCTCCATTGTGAAAACCGTGCTTGCACAGTAGTCCCACATCACCTCTGGCACCCAGAGTAATTCTCCGCGCGGGGTGCCGGCAGCGAAATTACGCCGCAACTGACTGCAATTAGCGGCTTCGCGCAACAGATCAAGTTCATCGTGCAAATGCTTGTCAAATTCGCCAACAACCTCACGCGGCTTGAGGCGCTTGCCATCGGGCGCCAGGCGCTCAATCAGCTTGGCCAGCACGCGCATCAGGGACAAGTCTTTGTCAATCACATCCAGAATTGCCGGACGCAACACCTTGACTGCGACATGACGGCCATCATGGAGCACTGCAAAATGCACCTGCGCAACCGAGGCCGAAGCAACGGGATCGGTTTCAAATTGAGCAAATAAAACCTGAGGCGATTGACCGAGCGCCTGTTCGATACACGCGGCCGCCACATCGGAGGGAAAAGGTGCAACCCGATCCTGCAATAAAGTCAGCTCATCGGCGATATCAGGGGGAATCAAATCCCGGCGCGTCGACAGGACCTGTCCAAATTTGACAAAAATCGGGCCTAGCGACTCAAGTGCGAGTCTCAATCTTTGGCCGCGCGGCATTTTAGGGGTCGAACCCAGCCGCACCAACCAAAGTAAGCGCACAGCCATTGGATGATTAATCCCTGACAGCACAAGCTCGTCCAGCCTATATCGCCAGACGACCATCACAATACGAGCTAAGCGCGGCAAGGACATCATGTGACGTTCCTCTTGCTCGCGAGTCGATCTAGTTTTGCCGTAAGATTTGCGTAGCGAACAGACAAAGCATCCATGCGAGCATCAAGCGGAACTCGTCGCTGATGGTGCATGGCAAGCACTGGGCGGCCTGTCAGTGTCTCGGTCTCTTCGGCCAAATACTCTGCTGCGTTTTGTGCCAGGCTGAGGGAAAAGTTGCGCAGCGTTTGGCTTAGATCGCGTGCGCTGCGTATTAGTTTTTGGGCAGGTATGTCGCCCAGAACTTTAGCGAGAGCGTCTTCTGGATCAGGACGTAAATCTCGCGCCAGATCCGATACGACCTGCGCTAATGCGGCCTGACCCGAAATGTTGATCAGCTCCGCCATATCGCCAGAGGATTGGGACGAGAACACGCGCGCAGACGTGAGCCTTTCAGCAATAATTTCGAGCACGACATCAGGCACCACGGCTGCGTCTGATTGGGTCAAGTGACCTTCTGCATCAATCGTCAGCGTCACCGCAAATCCGCCTAAAGCAATCCGTATCGTCTTGCCCGCAAAGCGAGCCAGCCGATCCGCCGCCCAAGGCTGTTGGACCGTCAGCAGATTGAATGCGGCAGCAATCACTCGCACAGGGTGCAGTGCAGCAATACCAGGAAGGGGAGGCGTGAATTGTTTCACGTATGGGGAGCGCCAGGCTTTTATCAAAGATAGCAGTTTAACGGGTAATCCGTGTACATCGTGTGCGCAGCGACGGAGCTCAGCTCACTCACTCAACAAAAAACCCGCACTAACGGCGGGTTTTTTAAAAGAAAGCAGCTCAACTCACGCTGATTAGCTTGCTTGCTCAACAGGGATTTGCTGAATACCCGCCAGCAACCAGCCACCCTGCTCGGGCTTAAACAGATTCCAGACCTCTTCGAAACGGAAGGCCTCTGCACCAGCTTGTTCGCGCAGCATTCCTGAAAAGCGCACACTAGCCAGGTGACCGTCTGTAACCTGCTCGATGCCAAGCATTTCAGCGTTGAGTAGCACGACCTCAGTATGATTTGTGCCGGAACGACCACTGAGCTGCACCTGAAGCTCTTTCATGAGGTCGTCAGTCAGGAAGTTACGCAATTGCGATACATCACCGCTATCCCAGACTTTCTGGATAGCGACAAACTGCTGCTTGGCTTCCTGGAGGAAACGCTGGCTGTCAAAATCAGCAGGAATAAACCAGTTTTGCTCTGACTGCGCAGCATCAGAGCCGAAACCGGCAGATGAAAGTGCGCCATTGCCCTGCGTATTGGCTTGAGCCGCAGCGGTTGTCGAAGCAGGTGCTGCAGCCTCACGCATCATTGCAGGAGGAGGTTGCTGAGCCGATCCGGCATTGGCACCCTGCATGGCAGGCTGAGCCGAACCACCACGCAACAAACGCATAACAAACATGATTGCAAAGATTGCCACCGCAGCCAATAAGGCCACCATCAGGAAATCACCCATTGCACCACCCAAACCGAAATGCGACAGCATCGCAGCAATACCCAGGCCCGCCGCAATACCTGCTAATGGGCCTAACCATTTAGAGGCGCCAGACTTGGCAGCTGAGCCCGCAGCAGCACCGGCAGCGGCTGGCGCTGCTGCACTTTTTTGCATGGTGGAAGGCGCTGCAGAGGAAGCAGGTGCCCTGGAGGTGACATTGGAGGATTGGCTACCCATGCTTTTGCCGCCACCGACCCGTGCGGCGGCTGCGTCAAAAGAAACAGCTGTCAACCCGGCAGCGCTAACTGTCAGCAGGACTGCAACCAGAAAACGTGAAAACAATCGGACCATGAAGTGCTCCTCGGCGAAACCTTCGCTTATAAAAAAGTTGTTCCAGAAATCTTACTAGAAGCTGAATCTTACTGAAAGCTGAACAAGAATGAAAGGGGTAGACCAGAAAATTTTCAGTAAGTTCATAATTTCAATGCGATCAGCCTAATTTGACGCCTTCGTGCAACGCAGTCAGACCTGCGCTCAGGTTGAAATATTGGACGCGGGACAAACCTGCCTCGCCTAGCATCGTCTTAAGGGTCTCCTGATCCGGATGCATCCGGATCGACTCAGCCAGATAACGATAACTATCCGCATCACCTGCGACTTTTTGTCCGAGCCAGGGAAGTACTTTGAAGGAGTACCAGTCATAAAAGGGCGCAAGAGGTTTGGCCACATGGGAAAACTCAAGCACGAGCAGCTTGCCGCCCGGTTTGAGTACGCGTGTCATTTCGGCCAGCGCACGATCCTTGTGCGTCATATTACGCAAACCAAATGCCACACTGACACGGTCAAAATAATTATCCGGTAAAGGCAGGCGCTCGGCATCACATACGGCTGTAGGCAAAATCAAACCATCATCCATTAGGCGATCGCGGCCCACGCGCAGCATGGAGTCGTTGATATCGGTCAGCCAGACCTCGCCCTGCGCGCCGGCCTGTCTGGCAAAAGCACGTGCCAAATCGCCCGTGCCTCCGGCGATATCGAGAACGCGCATCCCCGGGCGCACTGCCGCTCGCGATATCGTAAATGCTTTCCAGATCCGGTGAAGTCCGCCCGACATCAGGTCATTCATCACGTCATAACGCGAGGCAACAGAATGAAAGACTTCAGCCACTTTGCTGGCTTTTTCAGATTCAGCTACGGTTGTGTAACCAAAGTGGGTTTTTTCATCAGACATTCAAATTACCTGCTAATTACCTGGACGGGAAAGTCACATTATCGCAGCTGACCGCATAAGTTACGACCGATCAAAACCGATAACTGTCATAAACATGACATATTGACGCCATACTATCGCAACATAGTCATTGTGCAGGCTAACACTCAACCGGCTCAAAAAATATGTCAAGCACCATTCTAGTTGTCGAAGACGAACCTGCGATTCAGGAGTTGATTGCGGTCAACTTATCCTTCGCAGGCCATAAGGTATTGCGCGCGTTCGACGTCGAGCAGGCTGAAACTCTGATCCGCGCCGAGCTCCCAGATTTGATCCTGCTGGACTGGATGTTGCCCGGTGCGTCCGGCATTACACTGGCGCGCAGACTCCGCAGCGACGAACGCACCCGGATGGTCCCCGTCATCATGCTCACCGCCAAAGGCGCTGAGCAGGATAAGGTCGACGGACTAGAAGCAGGCGCGGACGACTACATCACCAAGCCATTTTCTCCCAAAGAGTTGATGGCAAGAATCAAAGCTGTACTGCGCCGCCGGGCGCCACAACTGACCGACGACATGATCGACGTCGATGGCTTGAAGCTGGATCCGATTTCCCACCGGCTGACTGGGCGCGGCCAGTCCTTAGCGATTGGTCCGACCGAGTTCCGACTCCTGCACTTTTTCATGACCCACCTTGAGCGCGTGTTTTCCCGGACGCAGTTACTGGATCAAGTTTGGGGAGATCACGTATTTGTAGAAGAGCGCACCGTTGACGTCCATATCCGCAGGCTGCGCAAAGCACTTGAGCCTACTGGACACGACCTGCATGTCGAAACAGTTCGCGGTAGCGGCTATCGTTTTACTTCGCAGATACCCAAAGTATAAAAAGGTCTGCACCAGATTGCTGCTAATGTTGATCTGATGCGAAAATAACAAGCATGAGTTGGTCACGCACCCTGTTGTGGTTTGTTTTCTGGTCCGCACTCGCCGCCGGCATCCAGTATCGCTGGGATACGGCTGCGGGTTGGGTTCTGCTCGCGCTTGCCTGTGGGATCATTCTCACCATCCGTCGCCATCAGGCGAACCGGGTAGCAGTCTGGGCAGCTCACCCCGAGACGGATCCACCCGCCGATGTTGGTCAGTGGGAGGACATGGTCGCCAGCCTGTATCGGCACACACGGGGCCAGACAATCGCCGTGCGTACACTTCAGGCGACCAACGATGCGGTGATGTCTGCCGCACAGGCTTTACCTATCGGGGCGGTCACGCTGAATAAAGACTTTCAGATCCGCTGGTTTAACGCCGCCGCTGAAAAAATCCTGCACTTAAAACCCGTTCAGGATATTGGCCAGAATCTGCTCAATCTTTTACGCTCGCCCCCCTTTATTGCGTATGCAAAACAAACCACCTGGGACGAGCCCCTGATTCTTAAGATCGCTTTGGGGGGGAGCAACCAAAGCATCACCATGCGACTAGTACCGTACGCCGACGATCAATTACTGCTCATCGCACGCGATCTGACACACATCGAAAAACTGGAAACAACACGGCGTGATTTTGTGGCTAATGTCTCGCACGAAATGCGCACGCCCCTTACAGTACTGTCAGGCTTTCTCGAGACCTTGCGCGAGGCGCCCAAGGGCGCACTGACTGAGGAACAGTCTCAACAGTACCTGAAGCTGATGCATGAGCAAGCTCTGCGCATGGAGGCACTAGTTGCTGATTTGCTCACGCTCTCCGCGCTCGAAACCTCGCTCAGTGCTGACAGGCACACGATTCACATGTCAACACTAATTGACAGCGCGCGCCAGCAAGCGGAAAGCCTTTCTGGTGGCCGACACACGTTTATATGGGAAATCGAACCAGGACTGAATATCCTGGGCAACCAGACCGAACTCAGCTCTGCGATCACCAATCTGCTCACCAACGCAGTTCGCTACACCCCCGACCGTCAAACCATCACCGTTCAGTGGCACAGGCAGGCAGATGGCTGCGCGCGCTACAGCGTCACCGATACGGGGATCGGGATTGCTTCTGAGCATTTGCCGCGCTTGAGCGAGCGTTTTTACACGGTGGATCGAGGTCGCTCTCGCGCCATGGGTGGTACAGGTTTAGGACTGGCCATCACAAAGCATGTCGCCATGCGCCATGACGCCCAACTGGAAATCCAGAGCAAATTGGGAGTTGGCAGTACTTTTAGTCTCGTTTTTGCACCAGATCGGGTGATTGCGGCTCAATGAGCCGTGCCGTCTCAAAATCAACTTTCACTCTGCAGATTAAAGACATAAACTCAAGGCATCGGCTTTATTGCCACCCCCTGCGCAATCAGAAAACGATTGCATTCATTTGATTCATGCCGGAGTTTTTTACATGTCTGCCCAAGCAACTTCCATGCCCCCCTTCCATTTAGCTTTCCCCGTCCGCGATATCGAAGAAGCCCGTCAGTTTTATGTCGGCGTGCTCGGTTGCGGCGAAGGCAGAAGCTCCTCTGAATGGGTAGATTTCGACTTTTATGGCCATCAAGTGGTTGCCCACCTTGCTCCCGACGAGTGTGGCCACAAGCAAACTAGTGCCGTGGATGACCATCAGGTACCTGTGCGCCATTTCGGCGCCGTGCTCTCGATCCCTCAATGGGAAGACATGGCTGCAAAACTCAAAGCCATCAACACAAAATTCGTGATCGAACCTTACACACGCTTTAAGGGCGAAGTCGGCGAGCAGTCCACCATGTTTTTTATGGACCCGTCGGGCAATGCTATTGAATTTAAAGCTTTTGCAAACATGGACTCATTGTTCGCCAAGTAAGCCGTGTCTGATGTAACCAAGCCAACACCCGTCACTGTGCCGGATTTTAAAATCCGCGCACAGGGTGATCGCTGCCTGAGTATTGATTTTGGATCTGAAATCGATGTCCAGACGGGCTTGCTGTGCCTTTGCGCGACCGAGGCGTTGCGACAAGCAAATCTTCCTGGCGTGACGGATATCGTTCCCTCGTACACCTCTGTCGCCCTGCATTATCAGCCTGCTGCGGACGGTGACGAGACAAACTTTGCTTCTCTGTCCAGAGCGATCACCACACGGATCCGGGCCGGGATACCCACTATCAGTACCGATGTCCGCGAGGTGGAAATTCCCGTTTGTTATGGTGGAGAACACGGTCCGGATCTAGCCTATGTCGCGCAAACCACAGGCCTGACCGAAGAGCAGGTGATTGCGATCCACACAAAGCCTGGCAGCATGGTATTCATGCTGGGCTTTGCGCCAGGCGCGCCTTACATCGGCGTACACGATCCGATATTTGCACTACCCAGACGTGACGTACCCAGGACCGCCGTTCCCGCAGGTTCAGTTGCGATCGCTAACAGACAATCCACCATCTATCCCAATAGACTGCCTGGAGGCTGGCACGTGCTTGGTGCAACGCCCCTGAAATTATTCGGTTTGGATCGTGCCCCCCCTACGCTTCTGATGCCGGGCGATCGCGTCAAGTTCGTGCCTATTTCGGTTGAAGAGTTTGAACGGATCGCAGCTATGCAACCCCAGGAACCACAAGCATGAGCATGATCGTGCTCAAACCCGGCATGCAATCAAGCTTTCAAGATCTTGGTCGCGTGGGCTATCAGCAACTAGGCGTGCCCGTCACGGGAGTGATGGACGCACGAGCGCATCAACTCGCCAACCTGCTGGTTGGAAACGACACCGATCAGGCCAGCCTGGAAATCACACTGACAGGCCCCTCGCTCGAATTCACAGAGCCTTGTTGTATTGCGCTGACTGGTGCCGACTTGTGCCCGACATTGAATGGCCAACCTGTGGCAATGAACAGACCCATCGTGATTCGTGCGCACGACATGCTTGCTTTTGGCCAGCGTCGCATGGGCACACGCGCTTATATGGCGATTCATGGTGGCTATAAGCTTACCCAAGCGCTTGGATCAAACAGTACGCATATGCGTTGCGCAATCGGTGGATGGCAGGGACGCGCGCTCAGGCGTGGGGACAGGGTCGAATTTAATCACCCCTTAGCTTCCAAGGACCTTGAAGGATTGGCGCAAGAACTCTGGTCAATAAAAGTCTATTTGCCCGCAGCGCTCGCACCTAGCATGCGCGCGCGCGCACGGATGGTGGCCAGTGAGCAATTCGTTGATTTCACTGCGGCAAGCCAGCATGCGCTGACAAGTGAAACATTCCGGATCAGTCCTGACTCTGAGCGGATGGGTTACCGCTTGCAGGGCCCGGAAATCAAACTCAGCACACCCCGCCAGATGCTTTCAGAAGCAACAACCTTCGGCACGATCCAGGTGCCTGCTGGCGGACAGCCCATCGTACTGATGGCCGACCGGCAGACGACCGGGGGCTATCCAAAAATAGGGTATGTCGCAAGCGTGGATTTACCGATGCTTGCACAAATGGGGCCGGGCGACGCGTTTAGTTTTGAAATTATCACACTCGAACAAGCGCAAGCGCTGGATGCACAACGCACAAAAGCCTTTGCCGCACTGGCAACCAATCTTGCTCCGGTGCGCGCGTTCATACTCAATCACTACGCTTAAATTTTCTACTGAATTTCTACTGAACCTCTGAGGTCATCATGGCACTACGTATCGATTTGAATTCCGACATGGGCGAAAGTTTCGGAGTCTGGAAAATGGGCAATGACGAGGCCGTTCTGCCGTATGTGTCATCCGCAAACATCGCCTGTGGTTTTCATGGAGGCGATCCGGCAACGATGCGCAAAACGGTTGCAGCCGCGATTAAACATGGCGTTGCGCTTGGCGCGCACCCTGGCCTGCCAGACCTGCAAGGTTTTGGCCGTCGCAATATAGCCATCACAGACCAGGAAGCCTACGACATGATGGTCGTGCAGATCGGCGCACTGGCCGGTGTCGCTGCCTCGCAGGGAGCACGACTACGCCATGTGAAAGCCCATGGCCAGCTCTACAACATGGCCGTAAATAACGAAGGACTCACTCGCGCGCTCGCGCAAGCGACTTACGACGTTGACAGCGACCTCGTATTTTTTTGCCTCGCCGGCACCAAAATGTTGGATATCGCTGAATCCATGGGCCTGAAAGTAGCAAGTGAAGTCTTTGGTGATCGCACGTATTCGCCAGACGGCACGCTCAGTCCTCGCAACAAACCAGGCGCGATGATCGAAGACGTCAACGTTTCGATCAAACAGGTCTTGCAAATGGTTCAGAAGGGTACGATCACAGCGGTAGATGGCTCGACTGTCCACGTGCGTGCGGATACGTTATGCATACATGGCGATCAGCCAGGGGCGGCAGCTTTTGCAAAAGCGATCCGCGAGGCTCTCATTGCCGAGGGTATTGAGGTTGGCGTGTAAACCAACCGTTCACCTTTAGTGACTGCAGGCCTGCAAAATTCGCTTTGCGATATGCAGGTCTTGCAAAGAAATACCCGAGCTATCAAAAACAGTAATCGCCTGCTCACTCGAGCGTCCCTGAGCCTCGCCCATCAATACGCGACCAATCGCAGTCAATACCACAGCGCCTGAGGCGATCTGAGGTGCCACGTGTTGAAACTCACCAATCGCGACTGATTGCGCAGGCAAATCGCAGAAAAGCTCGGCACGCTCAAGCAGCGCAGGGTCAAGCTCCTGCTTTCCCGCGCCATCGGCGCCCATACAAGAAATATGCGTTCCGGGTCGGACCCAGTCTGCGTCAAACAATGCTGACTTGGACGGCGTTGCAGTCACGATGATGTCTGCGCGTGCGCAACCTTCTTCAGGCGTAACCACGTCGACGGGCACGCCCAACTGCGCAAGGCGTGATTTGAATTTCTCAACGCGCACAGGATTTCCATTTACCACCAGCACGCGTTCAATCGGACGGATCTTTGCTAGCGCTAAACACTCGTAGCCCGCCTGATTACCCGCACCAAAAACAGTCAGTGTTTTTGCATCCCTACGCGCCAGGACATCGGTTGCCACGGCATCTGCAGCGGCCGTGCGGTAGGCATTGACGACGCCCGACTCAATCACTGCGTGCACCCCACCAGACTCCTGATCAAACAGGACGGTGACAGAATTGTGCGTGGGTTTGCCCTTTAATGCATTGCCTGGCCAGATGAATCCCATCTTGAGCCCTGCCAATGTATCGGTTGCGCCGGATTTAACCGAAAACCGATTATTCACATCAGAGCCATGCGCGATCAGCGCAGGAAAAATCTTGCTTGATTCGGCGCACGCTGCGATCAGTGCTTCGCGAATCGCCTCAAACGCCATTTCATGCGTGACCACCGAGGACGATTGCGATTCAGGGATGTATTGCATCGAATACCCACACTTTAGATGACTGTTTAAACAAGTACGCGCTCTATTCCGCCACTATTGGCTTTAGCAACGTACTCTTCGAGCCAGTTTTCGCCCAGGATATGACGTGCCATCTCAACCACGATGTAATCTGCTTTCGCACCAATGTCACCCTCGAAGCGTGACAAGCCTTGCAAACAGGACGGGCAAGACGTCAGCATTTTGACTTCACCAGTGTATCCATCGGCCCTGAGTGCGGCATTATTTTTGTCGAGCTCTTCGTCTTTGCGGAAACGAATCTGGGTCGAAATATCAGGTCGCGTCACGGCCAGAGTGCCGGACTCGCCGCAGCAACGATCGGTCTTGATGGTCGCATCGCCCACCAGCGCACGGACCGTTTTCATCGGGTCCTGCAGTTTCATGGGTGTATGGCAGGGGTCGTGATACATGTAACGCACGCCGCCAACGCCCTCCAGCGCGATGCCTTTTTCAAGCAGGTACTCGTGAATATCGATCAGGCGGCATCCAGGGAAGATTTTATCAAATTCATACCCGGCCAACTGGTCATAACAAGTACCGCAACTGACCACCACCGTCTTGATATCCAGATAGTTAAGGGTATTAGCCACACGGTGAAACAGCACCCGGTTGTCAGTAATGGTTTGCTCGGCTTTTTCTGTCATACCATTGGCGCGCTGAGGGTAACCACAACACAAAGCACCAGGCGGCAAGACGGTCTGCACGCCGGCATGCCAGAGCATCGCTTGCGTAGCCAAACCGACCTGAGAGAACAATCGCTCTGAACCGCAACCAGGGAAATAAAATACGGCTTCTGTCTCGGCCGATGTCTGTGGGTTGCGAATGATCGGCACATAGTCCGCGTCTTCGATATCGAGTAACTTGCGGGCAGTCTGCTTAGGCAATCCGCCAGGCATTTTTTTGTTGATGAAATGGATGACCTGCTCACGCAGAGGTGGCTTACCCACGGTCGCGGGTGGCGCTTCGGTTTGCTTGCGCGCGAATTTAGACAAAAAGTCATGCGCCACACGTTGCAGTTTGTAGCCAACGCCAATCATGGCCTTGCGCGTTGCGTTAATCGTCGCAGGATCTTTGGCATTTAAAAAGAACATCGCAGCCGTCGTACCTGGATTGAAAGACTTATGCCCCATGCGACGCAAGAGCGCGCGCATATTCATCGAAACATCGCCAAAATCAATATCGACCGGACAGGGGTTGTAGCACTTGTGGCAGACCGTGCAATGGTCGGCAACATCTTCGAATTCTTCCCAGTGCTTGAGACTGATGCCGCGACGGGTTTGCTCTTCGTAGAGGAAGGCCTCAATCAGCAACGAAGTCGCGAGAATTTTGTTGCGAGGCGAATAAAGCAGGTTGGCGCGCGGCACATGGGTTGCGCACACGGGTTTGCATTTACCGCAGCGCAGGCAATCTTTAATTGAATTGCTGATCGCGCCGATATCGCTTTGCTGCATGATGATGGACTCGTGCCCCATCAAGCCAAAACTCGGTGTCCAGGCGTGACGCAAATCGGCGCCAGGCATGAGTTTACCTGCGTTGAAATGATCATTCGGATCGATTTCACGTTTGTATTGCTGGAACGGTGCGAGCTCGGCCTCGGTCATGAACTCGTACTTGGTCAACCCAATACCATGTTCACCAGAGATCACGCCATCGAGATCGCGCGCGATTTGCATGATGCGCTCAACCGCCTCGTTAGCCTCCTGCAGCATTTCGTAATCGTCTGAATTAACCGGGATATTGGTGTGTACGTTGCCATCGCCCGCATGCATATGCAGCGCGACGAACACCCGACTTTTCAGTACGCGGTCATGGATCGCCTGCAACTCCGTCAAAACGGGAGCAAAATCCGTGCCGCCAAACAGTCCGATCAACTCGGCTTTGACTTCTGCTCTCCACGAAATACGCAGCGTACGATCCTGCACAACATCAAACAACCTCGACTCGGGTTGCGTAAGCAGACGTGCAGTCAGGTCCAGGGTGAGTGCGTCAAGTCCCAAACCAGCCAAAGCGGGCATAGCTTGCGCTAAAGGCAAATCGAGTTGGTCGAGCACCCACTGCCAACGCACGCGCACCTGTTCAATCACAACAATTGCCTGCCGACGCTTTTCGTCGAGGGCTTCTTCGATGGAGACGCCTTCTTCGGTGGATCGGTCAAGTTTGGCGATCGTGAGCGTACCCGACCCGGCCAGCATCGCCTGCAATGCATCGAGCAGCTTCAGTTTATTGCGTGTCGACAACTCGATATTGATCCGTTCGATCTCATCGGTGTACTCACCCATACGACCGAGCGGGATCACAACGTCTTCGTTAATTTTGAAGGCGTTGGTGTGACGCGCGATCGCCGCAGTGCGCGAGCGGTCAAGCCAGAATTTTTTGCGTGCCTCAGCACTGACTGCAATAAACCCCTCGCCATGACGGGTATTGGAGAGACGCACGACCTCGCTGGTCGCCGCAGCCACGGCTGCGTCATCGTCCCCAACAATATCGCCGATCAAAACCATCTTGGGCAACACGCCACGCTTGCTCTTGGTGGAATAACCCACCGCACGCAGGTAGCGCTCGTCCAGGTGTTCAAGCCCTGCGAGCAAAGCGCCACGCGCGCGGCCCCCCGTATCCAGATAATTGATGATCTCAACGATCGAAGGGATTGCCTCACGCGCCTGGCCAAAAAACTCCAGACATACGGTGCGGGTATGGGTAGGCATGCGGTGCAGCACCCATCGCGCTGCCGTGATCAGGCCATCACAGCCTTCTTTCTGTACACCAGGCAAACCCGCCAGGAACTTGTCAGTTACATCCTTGCCCAGACCGACCTTACGGAAATGAGATCCGGCGATTTCGATCATTTTGCTGCGCAGTGGACGCTCGCCCGCAGGGAAAGCACCATCAGACCACTGCAACTCAAAGCGCACCATGGCCGCATCGTGAATTTTGCCCAGGTTGTGATCCAAACGCGTAACGTCCAGCCAATTGCCATCGGGATCGACCATGCGCCACCAGGCGAGGTTGTCCAACGCAGTCCCCCAAAGCACGGCCTTTTTACCGCCGGCATTCATGGCGACGTTACCCCCTACGCAGGAGGCCTCAGCGGACGTCGGATCCACCGCGAACACCAGGCCTGCGTGTTCTGCTGCCTCCGAGACACGCTTGGTCACCACGCCGGCGCCTGCGCGAACCGTCGAAACCGGGGTTGCGACACCGGGCATTGGCCCTGTCTCAACAGGTCCTAACGTATCTAGTTTTTCGGTGTTGATGACGACAGATTTCCAGGTGAGTGGAATCGCACCGCCCGTATAGCCCGTGCCACCACCACGAGGAACAATCGTCAGGCCGAGCTCGATGCAGCCGCGCACCAGCATAGCGATTTCTTGTTCGGTGTCAGGCGTCAGGACTACAAACGGATATTCGACTCGCCAATCGGTTGCATCGGTTACGTGCGACGCGCGCGACAAGCCATCAAATTTGATATTGTCATGCGCAGTCAGCTTGCCGAGTACTTTCTTGACCTGCCGGCGCAGGCGAGCAGTCTGCTCAAAGCTTTGCTCAAAACTATGGATCGCCGAATAGGCGCGCTCAAGCAGGCTCGCTACTTTTTCGTCGCGCTCCACATCATCCGACACGCGGCGCTTGTGCACCTCGCCCAGACGGTGCTGCAGCGCCTCGATCAACAACTTGCGCCGCTTGGGGTTGTCCAGCAAATCGTCTTGCAAATAAGGATTGCGGCGCACGACCCAGATATCGCCCAGGACCTCATAGAGCATGCGCGCAGAACGGCCAGTCCGGCGCTCGCCACGCAAGTCTGACAACAACGTCCAGGCATCATCACCCAGTAAACGACACACGACCTCACGGTCGGAAAACGACGTGTAGTTGTAAGGGATCTCACGCAGCCGGGACTGTGGATCGGCAGGCGGCATGGAGTTTAAAAGATGGCTGGCAAACGGGGCGTTCATAGGCGTAATCAGAGAGGGGTTGCCCTGGACCAATCATTTTAAGCCATCAGGAGATTCACCTAGTAATAACCCTATCGCTTTCAGGAAACGATAGAAAGAGGGCGGTAGCCGTTTCAGACAAAAAAATGTAATAGCACCCCGCAAATCACGGCATAACGGGCAAATTTACCTATGCCGATATAAATCAGGCACGGACCGAAAGGCAGACGCATCCAGCCCGCTACACCGCAAAGCGGGTCACCCACCAAAGGAAGCCAGGAAAACAACAACACAGGTGCGCCAAAGCGATGCGCAAGTGCCTGCGCCCGCAGCTGCCAGCGTCCGGCCTGATGGGCAGGTCCCGTGCTGGGTGGGGCTTGTTGCTCAGCCGTATCTCGCGTGGCTCTGCCGGCCAGCGCACGATGCGCTCCCAAGCCCATCCAGTAAGTGATCACGCCACCCAGCGTATTGCCAAGCGTCGCAATACCGATAGCCGGCCACACCCCAGACGGAGTCAGTGCCACATAGGCGAGCAAGGCAGGCTCAGAGCCAAGCGGCAACAAAGTTGAAGCCAGCAGACTGATCAAAAAGATGGCCCCCAGCCCGACTTCTGGCAAGCTCAGCCCGCTGAGTAACGACTGCATAAAGTATTCCAGAATGCGCCCCCTTTGTATAAAAATTGTCAGCAAAATATGTGGTTGAAAACCGCCTGGGCCACGCTTTCCATTAGAGTGATTGCTGCATGGGATAATGTCACATCAGGCCATAAGCCGATGCCCCACCCTCAGGAAGATCATGTCCACAGATTATCTCAAGCGTATTCTGACCTCGAAAGTGTATGACGTCGCGGTCGAAACGCCTCTTGAACTCGCCCCCCAGCTATCAGCACGCACCGGCAACCGCATGCTGCTCAAGCGGGAGGATACGCAACCGGTATTCAGTTTCAAGTTGCGTGGCGCCTATAACAAAATGGCGCATTTGCCCCCTGCGGCTCTGGCGCGAGGGGTGATTGCAGCCTCCGCAGGCAACCACGCCCAAGGTGTCGCCCTGTCGGCGAAACGACTCGGCTGCAAAGCTGTCATCGTCATGCCAACCACCACGCCTGGCGTCAAAGTCGATGCTGTGCGCGCGCTGGGTGGCCAAGTAGTCCTGCATGGCGAAAGCTACAACGACGCCTACGAACACGCGCTGACGCTCGAGAAAAAAAACCACATGACCTTTGTCCATCCCTTTGACGATCCCGACGTGATTGCGGGGCAAGGGACAATCGGCATGGAAATTTTGCGTCAGCACCCTGGCCCGATTGACGCTATTTTTGTTGCAATCGGTGGTGGTGGTCTCATCAGCGGCATCGCGGCGTATGTCAAACAGCTGCGTCCCGAAATCAAAATCATCGGCGTTCAAACCGTCGACTCTGACGCCATGGTTCGCAGCATCAAAGCGGGGCGCCGCGTACATCTGACCGACGTTGGCTTGTTTTCGGACGGCACCGCTGTCAAGCAGGTCGGGGTTGAAACGTTCAGGTTGGCACGCGAGTATGTGGACGATTACGTGCTGGTCGATACTGACGCAATCTGTGCGGCACTCAAGGATGTTTTTCAGGATACCCGCAGCGTACTGGAGCCCGCCGGTGCGCTGGCACTGGCCGGCGCCAAGCAATACGCAATCGATCACAAGTTTAAAAACAAAACGCTGGTGTCAATTGCCTGCGGCGCGAATATGAATTTTGACCGGCTGCGATTTGTTGCTGAGCGCGCCGAGGTCGGTGAGTCACGCGAGGCTGTTTTTGCCGTGACGCTGCCCGAGCAACGCGGTAGTTTCCGTAGTTTTTGCGAATTAGTCGGCAACCGGAATGTGACCGAATTCAACTACCGGATTTCAGACTCAAGCCTCGCACATGTTTTTGTCGGCGTGCAAGTACAAAGTCCGACCGAGGCCGACAAAATCGCAGCGACTTTCCGTAAAAATGGTTTTGCCACGCTGGACCTCAGTCACGACGAAATGGCCAAAACCCACTTGCGTCATATGGTGGGTGGCCGCTCAAGCATGGCGGATAATGAATTGCTGTACCGCTTTGAATTCCCCGAGCGGCCCGGTGCACTGATGCGGTTTTTGAACTCCATGAAACCAGACTGGAACATCAGCCTCTTTCACTACCGTAATCAAGGTGCGGATTACGGACAGATCTTGATTGGCATTCAGGTCCCGGCGGGCAACAAAAAAGCATTTAAGGCATTTTTGGACGAGGTCGGTTATCCACACTGGAACGAGAGTGAGAATCCGGCGTACAAACTTTTCCTCTGAGCCTGTCACGCGACAACACGACTGACCCAATTAGGGTCAGTCGCCTTCAAATTGGCACAAGCTAAAAAAGGGCGTCTCAGTTTGAGCGATCAGCTTTGAGCCACCCAGATCTGGCAAGTCGATAATTGACAGCGCCTCTACGACATTGCCCCCGAGCTGCTGTAACAGCTTGATCGCGGCGATCATCGTGCCGCCCGTAGCCACCAGGTCATCGACCAACAGAACGCGCTGGCCTGGCTTGACCGCGTCAATATGCAACTCAACCTCGTCATTCCCATATTCGAGTGCGTAAGCCTGACCAACGGTCTTAAAGGGAAGCTTGCCTTTCTTGCGGACAGGTACAAAACCAACATTTAAGGCATAAGCAAGCGCACTGCCTAAAATAAATCCGCGAGCATCGATCCCCACCACCACATCGATACGCCGACGCATATGGCGATAAACCATCAAATCAATCAACGACCGGAATGCGACCGGATGCTGAAGCAAGGGAGTAATGTCGCGGAACATCACACCAGGCTTTGGCCAGTCAGGTACGGTCCGAATCAGACGACGAACAGCCTCAAGAGCCTGCTGATCTGGGGCGGAAACATCCGGCAGATTGTTCATTTGACACGCACCGCAGACGATACGCGCTTGGCTTTTGCACGCGCGGCATCAACTGACTCAGCGGTCGCCAGACCTACCCCCATGCGGCGTTTTTTAAACGACTCGGGCTTGCCAAACAAACGGATATCGGTGCCTGGTTCGGATAGCGCCTGTGCGACGCCTTCAAATACGACACCGCGGGCGTCTAAACCGCCATAAATCACACTACTCGCGGCAGGAGCACGCAATGCGGTATCAACCGGCAACCCAAGCAAGGCACGGGCATGTAACTCAAACTCATTTTGGACCTGTGAAATCAGCGTCACCAACCCCGTATCATGCGGACGCGGACTGACCTCGGAGAACCAAACCTCGTCGCCTGCAACAAATAACTCCACACCAAAAATCCCCTGCCCGCCTAAGCTGGTCGTCACCTCGAGCGCAATCTGTTTCGCGCGTGCTAACGCATTCGCGGTCATCGGCTGAGGCTGCCAGCTTTCGACATAATCCCCATCTACCTGCAAATGACCGATCGGCTCACAGAATTTGGTTTCAATCGTGCCATCGCCTGCGCGCGCACGTACCGTCAATAAGGTAATTTCGTACTCAAAATTGATGAAACCCTCAACAATCACGCGATCGGCACCGACCCGTCCGCCCTGCTTGGCAATCGCCCAGGCGTTCGCGACATCGGCATGACTACGTAATACGGACTGTCCTTTACCCGAGGAGGACATGACGGGCTTGACCAGACAGGGAAAGCCGATTTCTTTGGTAGCCTGCTCAAGCGACTCGACTGAGTCCGCAAATCGATAGGGAGAGGTCGGCAGGCCAAGCGTCTCGGCCGCCAGGCGGCGGATGCCCTCGCGGTTCATGGTGAGCTGCGCGGCACGCGCGGTTGGAGTGACCCGCACAACACCTGCCGCTTCGAGCTCGACCAGAAGATCCGTCGCGATCGCTTCAATTTCAGGCACGATGACATGAGGACGTTCTTGTTCAATCAAAGCGCGCAAAGCCTCGCGATCGGTCATGGCAATCACGTGGCTACGGTGAGCAACCTGATGGCCCGGCGCATCCGCGTACCGGTCTACTGCGATGACCTCCACCCCAAAGCGTTGCAAGGAAATGATGACCTCTTTGCCAAGCTCGCCAGAGCCAAGCAGCATGACACGCAGTGCCGTACCAGAAAGTGGCGTTCCGAGGGTTGGCGCGTAGGCCAAGGGTGCAGCAGCGTTCATAACAGAGTCCTAGTGTGATCAGTTCAGGCATACGGCGCCAAATTACCAGCGAAGAGTGCCACATGACGCCTTCACTGGCAACTCTCGCCCACCGAGGCCCTGAAGCGATTAAAATCGCCAAATGTCATTAAATCAACCTAACCTTGCCGCTGCCGCGCTCACTTCAGCCCGACAAACACTTAAGCTCGAAGCACAAGCGATTCTCGAACTCCAGGAAAGGCTTGGGGACGAGTTTGGTCGCGCCGTTGCACTCATGCTCGGCTGTCAGGGACGGGTGGTCGTCTGTGGTCTTGGCAAAACCGGCCATGTGGCCCGAAAAATCGCCGCCACACTGGCCTCGACAGGTACGCCTGCTTTTTTCCTGCATGCTGCCGAGGCCGTTCACGGTGACATCGGCATGATCGGTGCGCTGGATGTGCTGATTGCGCTGTCTTATTCCGGCGCGGGCCAGGAGCTCTTGAGCATTTTGCCTGCGGCACACCGACTCGGAGTCAAGGTCATTGCAATGACAGGCAATCCTGAGTCAGAGCTTGCCCGCCTCAGTGATGTGCATCTCGACGCCAGCGTATCCCAAGAGGCCTGCCCACTGAATCTTGCCCCGACGTCCAGCACCACCGCTGCTTTAGCACTGGGTGATGCGCTGGCCGTCGCCTGCCTGCAAGCCCGGGGCTTTGGCGCGGAGGATTTCGCGCGCTCCCATCCCGGTGGCGCGCTTGGGCGCAAGCTCCTGACACGTGTATCGGACGTTATGAAAAAAGACGCTGCGCTGCCGACAGTCAAAGAGAATGCAACAGTATTTGAAGCACTTGAAGAAATCTCCCGCAAAGGCATGGGCATGACTGCAGTGCTGGATCAGGCCGGCTATGCAACAGGTATTTTTACCGATGGAGATCTGCGTCGCCTGATCGAACGCGTGGGCGATGTACGTGGCGTAAAGATTGCGGATGCCATGACTAAAAATCCACGCCACATCTCTGACGATGCCATGGCTGTTGATGCGGCGCTGATCATGGACAAACACCGCCTGAATCAGATACTGGTTTCAGACGCGCAAGGCAAACTGGTAGGCGCCACCCACATGCATGACCTGATGGCTGCAAAGGTCGTCTGAACAACATATGAAAACAATCGACACACTTAGTCACCCGGCCGAAGCTCTCGTGCTCGCGCGTATACCTGCCACGACCCGTGTACGACTCGCAAATCTGCGCCTGATGGTGTTTGATGTAGATGGCGTATTAACCGACGGCAGCCTCTGGTATGGAGAACATGGAGAGGTCTTCAAACGTTTTAACGTACAAGACGGGCACGGCCTGAAAATGCTCAGTACAAGCGGGATCAAAGTCGCACTCGTTACTGGACGCGAGGGGCCGATTGTTGACCGGCGCGCCGCCGAGCTGGGTCTGGGCGATGTGATGCAAAATGTACGTGACAAAGGTGCCGCGCTCGCGACCCTTGCGGCGCGCCATCATCTACAGCTCGAGCAGATCGGTTTTATGGGAGACGACTTGATCGACTTGCCCGCCATGCAACGCGCCGGCTTTGCCGCCTCGGTACCCGAAGCACCCGCCTACATTGCTCAGGCGGCGCACTGGGTATCGGCGCGAGCAGGCGGCCATGGCGCCGCACGCGAGTGTTGCGATCTGATTCTGGCAGCGCAACAGCGCCTTGGGCAGTTTTTCCAACCCGGCCTGCTCGGGCCTGGTGTGGTGCAATAAGGCCGGCATGAAAGAAAGATTCGCCCTGATCATTTCAATTGGCATCCTGTGCATTCTGGTCATGAGCACCTGGTGGGCGGCTGATTACGCGCAGCGCGCCGTGGATATTGACCCGCCGTCGCGTATGACCCATGAACCGGACAACTGGGCCAAACGACTCGTATTGCTTCGAACCGATCTGCAAGGCCAGGTTATCCAGAGGCTCGAGGGCGACCTGATGGAGCACTTCCCGGACGACAACTCCTACGAATTACTCAGGCCGCGCGCTTTCGTTTTGCGTCCCGAAAACCCGCTGGTTATTGCAACCTCACGGATCGCCACTATTTATGATGATGGCGATCGTATTGTGATGCGGGGGGATGCCGTGGTGTTAAGACTGGGGGACAGTGCGCGCCAGCCACTGAATTTCCGCAGCGACGCGCTCACCATGCTGGTCAAGCAAGACATCACGTACACTGACCTACCTGCGACAGCGATTAGCGGACGATCCAGAATGAACGGTGTAGGTATGCGATATAACAACGTCTCTCAAACACTGGATGTGCTGAAATCAACCGATGTAGATATCGCAGCAAAAGATAGCCGTAACAACTCTGAACCCGCTCCAAAAGCAAAACCATGATCAGAATATCCAAAAGCGATGCCTCCAACATGCTGCTGGCAATCGTGCTCAGCGCGATAGGCAGCTTGGGTGGATTGACCTCCGCCTGGGCTCAAAACAAGCCGGCGCCTTTGGCCACACCTGCGGAACAACCCAGCACGCAAATTCTTTCCGACACCCTGCACTACGATGACATCAAGCGTGAAAGCACGTTTACGGGCAATGTCGTGATGACGCGCGGGCTGATGACGATGAACGCCGACACCCTCATTCTGAAAGAAGAAAGCGACGGTTCACAATTTGGCACGGGAACAGTCAAGCCCGGAAAACGTGTATTTATCCGTCAAGAACGCCCTGAAAGTTTTGAGGTGCTTGAAGGGGTTGGTGAGCGCGTCGAGTACAACGGCCGTGACGAAATTTTTGATCTGATTGGTCAAGCCATTGTGACGCGATTTATTTGTGGCCAGCAATTCGATACCGTCAGCGGCGAGAAAGTACGATACAGCCAGAAAACCGACACATATGAAGCATTTTCCGGGCCAAACTCAGCCAACACAGGAGGCCGCGTGCGTTCAGTCGCACAGCCTCGCGCACGCACGGATGCTGCGGTCGCTGCATGCAAAGCCAAACAGGGGGCGGCCACAAGCAATACCCCCCTACCCCCCTTAGCGATCCCCAGCACAAACCCCGGCAAAAACTAATCCCATCTCAGCATCTCCCCGAAAACTACGCATGCAATCATCATCCTCGCTCAATACCGCCCCCCAACCCTCTGCGCCTATCGGGAGCTTGAGTGCGACCGGTTTGCGTAAATCGTATGGCGGTCGTATGGTTGTGCAAGACGTATCACTTTCGGTCAATAGCGGAGAGGTCGTCGGACTGCTTGGTCCGAACGGGGCGGGCAAGACCACCAGCTTTTATATGATTGTCGGACTCGTTGCGGCCGACGCGGGCCGCATCGAAATCGATGGCAACTCCATCAGCAGTATGCCGATCCACCAGCGGGCACGCAAAGGTTTGTCATATCTGCCTCAGGACGCGTCGGTGTTTCGTCGTCTGACGGTCGAAGAAAATATCCGTGCAGTGCTGGAACTCCAGTTTGACGAAAACGGTCAGCGGTTTTCAAAAGCAGTCATTGAAGAACAACTCAACGATTTGCTCGACGAGCTGCAAATCGGTCATATCCGCAGCAATAATGCCTTGTCATTGTCCGGAGGCGAACGGCGCCGTGTAGAAATTTCACGCGCCCTGGCGACGCGTCCCAGATTCATTCTGCTCGACGAGCCCTTTGCCGGCGTCGATCCGATTGCGGTCATCGAGATTCAGCGGATTGTGCGTTTTCTAAAAAGTCGTGGAATCGGTGTGCTGATTACCGACCATAACGTACGTGAAACACTCGGAATCTGTGATCGCGCCTACATCATCAGTGACGGTAAGGTCCTCACGAGCGGGCAACCCGATAAAATCGTCGATGATCCATCCGTACGACGCGTTTATCTGGGCGAACACTTCAAAATGTAAAGTCAGCCGTTGGGCGCCGCGCCCTTGCCACTAAGCAACCCTGATGATCCGCATATAAATTGCTGCGGCGCACACCAAAAACATTCACAGAATGTGAAATAAATCAGCTGTCTGGTATTGATTTTCTGCGTCAAGTCACTACACTAAAGTCATGACATTTTTATTTAAGGAGTTTGCCTAGACGTTCTTTTCGCGCAATTCGCGCAAATTTTTTTCCTTTCAAGGAGATTACACATGAACCTGAGCATCACTGGTCACCATCTCGACGTTACTCCCGCCATCCGGGAATATATTCACACGAAAATGGCACGCGTACTGCGACATTTCGATCACGTCATCGACACACAGGTCATGCTTTCGGTAGAGCCGCACAGGCACCGAGCAGAAATCACTCTTCATGTCCGCGGCAAGGATATTCACTGCGAAGCCATCGAAGAAAACCTTTATGCTGCACTCGATCTGCTGATCGATAAAATTGACCGTAAAGTCATTCAGCACAAAGACCGCACCCAAAACCACAGTCATTTGGCTGTCAAACGACAAATTTTCGAAACCGCCTGACAACGATTGGTGCGCATTTCCCTCTGGACGTATCGTCCGCTAGATCAACCCGCCCAGTGGCGGGTTTTTTAATAGCTGGATCTGCCTCCTACGGCCCCTATAATCATGTCATGAAACTTTTGTCACACATTCTGCCTCTCAGCAACATCCTGTTAGATCTGCCCGCCACCAGTAAAAAGCGCGTATTCGAACAGGCCGGGCTTTTATTTGAAAATAATAACGGCCTTGAACGCGCCGCGGTATTTGAAAGTCTTTTCGCGCGCGAACGCTTGGGGTCAACGGGCCTGGGCGATGGTGTGGCGGTTCCGCACGGCAGGGTCAAAGGGATCAAGCATGCAACAGCAGCATTTTTACGGCTGAGCAACCCCATCCCCTTTGAGGCGCCTGATGGCAAACCTGTCAACCAGTTACTTTGCCTTATGGCGCCAGAGTCGGCTGCGCAAGAACATCTAGATATACTTGCCGAAGTCGCAGAAAGATTATCGGACGAAAATTTGCGCCAGCGTCTGGCCATCGAAACTGACCCGGTCATCGTGCACCGCCTGCTCACGACCGGCTCAGCCTGAATATCCCTTTGGCACTGCGCTGACCCACCCCAACACCCGGAGCCGACATGCTGACAGTCAAGGACCTCGTAGACGACAACACCGAAGACATCGATTTCACATGGATCGCAGGTCAATCCGCAGCCGATCGCCTAATTCCTGACAATGGTATGGCCGCAGCAGACCTGATCGGCCACCTGAATTTGATTCACCCTTCGAGGATTCAGGTGTTTGGCCGCGAAGAAATGGACTACTACACACGATTTGATGTGCGCCGACGCGTGCATCATGTAGACGAATTACTTGCCGGCGGTGTGCCGGCTATGCTGATCGCCGACGGTCTTGAGGCGACTCAGGATCTGATTGAACACTGCGAGCTCAACCATGTACCGCTCCTGGGCACAACGACCCCGACTGCGAAACTGATTGATCTGCTGCGCATCTATCTCAGCCGTCGCCTGGCGCCCACGACAACCGTACATGGTGTCTTTATGGATGTGCTCGGTGTCGGCGTGCTGATTACCGGCGAGTCGGGCTTAGGCAAAAGCGAGCTCGCGCTCGAACTGATCTCACGTGGCCACGGGCTGGTTGCGGATGACGCCGTTGATCTGGCGCAAACGTCACCCAACGTCATAGATGGCCATTGCCCGGATTTGCTGCAAAATATGCTTGAAGTCCGTGGGCTCGGCCTGCTCAATATTCGTACTATTTTTGGCGAAACCTCGGTCCGTCGAAAAATGAAACTCAAACTCATTGTTCATCTGGTGCGTGCCACGGCCCAGGACAAGTTCGAGCGACTGCCTCTGCAAGATATGACGCAGGAAATCCTCGGCTGTCCGATTCGAAAAGTAATGCTGCAAGTTGCAGCGGGACGTAACCTGGCCGTGTTGGTCGAGGCGGCCGTGCGCAACACAATCCTTAAACTTCGGGGGATTGATACGCTTTCTGAATTCATGGAAAAGCAGGCACAAGCTATTTCACAAGGCAACCTCTGATGGCTGCGCTCAACGTCGTTCTGATCACGGGAATCTCCGGCTCCGGAAAGTCGGTCGCATTGCGGATGCTTGAAGACGCGGGTTACACCTGCGTTGATAATCTCCCCGTAAGATTTCTGCATGAATTCATTGCCTCGATGCGAGACGATCCGGCCCGGCGTGTCGCAGTCGCCATTGATGTGCGATCCCCTGGTGATCTTGACGAGTTGCCTGACGTTGTGACGGCTTTACGCGCGATGGGCACCCAACTGCGTGTTGTATTTCTGGACTCCGATGACGTCACGCTCACGCAGCGCTATTCCGAGTCCCGCAGAAGACACCCCCTGTCGGACCGGCTGAGTCTGACGGGCGCCGTGCCTACCCTGCTTGAATGCATCACACACGAACGCGATTTGCTGGATCCGTTACGCAATCAGGCGCATGTCGTAGACACTTCGGGGCTGATCCCTGGCCAACTGCGCGCCTGGATCAGGGATCTTGTTCAGGCAGACCGTAGTCCGTTGATACTGACCTTTGAGTCGTTTGCTTTCAAGCACGGCGTGCCGAAAGACGCCGATCTCGTTTTTGATGTGCGCTGCCTCCCCAATCCTCACTACGATCCTCAACTGCGCCCCTTGACCGGCCGCGATAAGGCAGTTGCCGAGTGGCTGGCCAGCTTTGATGATGTCGGGGCGATGATTGACGACATTGAGGCGTTTATACGTAAATGGTTGCCTCGCTATACCGAAGATACCCGCAGTTATTTAACTATCGCGATAGGGTGCACGGGTGGTAAACACCGGTCGGTGTACATGGTTGAAACACTCGGCCAGCGTTTTGCTGATCATCAACCCTTGCTGCTGCGCCACCGCAGTCGGCCTGAGTTCGTGTAATGCGCACCCAACCAAGGCCTCAATGGTGCATGCTTGCAGCATGTCTGTTGTTGGTCCTGCTTGCAGCGTGCTCAGGGACCAAAAAGGGCGGCTACTACAAAGATGACGGTCCCGAGGCCAACCCCCCCTCCAATCTGGACAAGGTGCCTGACGCTATTCCAAAAATAGAACCCCTTGCGAGTGGCGCGAACAAGCCCTACAAGGTTTTTGGCCAGTCTTACACCCCAGACGTCAGTGGAGGCACATACAAAGTACAGGGGCGTGCCTCTTGGTATGGAAAAAAATTCCACGGCAACGGCACATCAAATGGCGAGCGCTATGACATGTATGCCATGACGGCCGCCCACACAACCCTACCCATTCCAAGCTATGTACGGGTGACCCGCGTTTCGAATGGTAAGTCCGTTGTATTGCGTGTCAACGACCGCGGTCCGTTTCACAGTGACCGTATTATTGATCTGTCTTACGTCGCAGCCTATAAGCTTGGGATGTTAGGACCAGGGAGCAGCGAGGTCATCGTCGAGCGCATCATGCCCGATCAAATTCGCAACTGGCAAACGCAACCCAGTACCACGATGATGGCGGATCAGACGCCTGTCGCACCGGTTGCACTCCCCCCGCCGGCCTCACCAGAACCCGCAGCGGCAACACAAACGCAGCTACCTTCTGAAAACATCTCATTGCAACAAGCAACCCCCGTGCCTGCCGGCAGCATGTTCCTGCAGCTTGGCGCATTTAGCGATCCAGCGAAAGCGCAATCGCTTGCGGCACAGGTGACGCAAAAAATGCCATCGGGGCTAGAGGCGCCGGTACTTGTCGACCGTAACGCCAACAACTTGTACCGTGTAAGGATTGGGCCTTTTGCAAGCCGTGATGCTGCGATGCAAGCACTAACCCCGATTCAAAATTCGACGGGTTTCGCGCCAAGCCTCTCATTGCCCTGAGTTATTTTTATCTTTTAGCGCAAGCACGCGGGCGTAAAGCGCATCGCGCGACTGACCGGTTGCCTTGGCGGCAACGCGTGCTATATCGCGCACCGACAAGCTTTCAAGAAGGGCCTCAAGCCAGGCGTCCACGCCTGCGGCTTGCTCGACTTCAGCCTCTTCATCGCGCATCACTTCTGGGGGATACAGAATCACCACATACTCCCCCTGTTCACGGTGCGCACCCTGCTCAAGCCATGTTTGTGCCTGAGCAAGTGGCATCGTGGCGACTTCTTCGAAGCGTTTTGTCAGCTCTCTTGCAAACGCAACACGCCTCGCAGGGCCAGCCACTGTTTGTAAGTCCTGAATGCTGGCGGCAATGCGATGTGGTGCCTCATAAAAAACGAGCGCGGCAGGCAACGCACTCCACTGTCGCAGCCACCGCTGTCGCGCCATAGACTTGGTAGGCGCAAAACCGGCAAAAACAAAACCAGGGCTCGCATCGGTCGTGACCCCGGTGGCCATGAGGGCAGTAATGACTGCGCTCGGTCCAGGCAGAGGAATCACCCTTAACCCTGCTTGAATCACGGCTTGCACCACGACAGCACCCGGATCACTGACGGCCGGCGCTCCCGCATCGGACACCAGTGCCACCCTCTGGCCTGCGTGCAGTCTCTCGACTATCGCAACCGCAGCGGTCTGCTCGTTGTGACGATGCGAAGCCATCAGGGGCGTAGAAATCCCCCAGGCATCGAGCAGAATACGGGTGGCCCGCGTATCCTCAGCCGCAATAATATCTGCGCGGCTAAGCGCCTGCCAGGCACGCAAAGTCAGGTCACCCAGATTGCCAATCGGCGTGGCCACGACATATAAAGCTTGCGCGGGCCAGGACTGCGTATCAACCCGCTCGCCGACACGATTCCAGGCATCAGGCACCTCTTGAAGCGAGACATTTTCAGTCATGGATCAGCCACAATTTTCAAAAACATCTGTCAGTGTAGAGCAATCTTCAACCCGGTCCCGAGACCATGACCCTGAGCAGAATGAACCTAACTGACCCCAACGACTTTCAGATCTTTATCCTCGCCCAGGCGGCACAAGAGCGTGCAGTCAAAAATCGCCGGCGACGTCTGAGTAAAAAACACCAAAATACCGGCGCCAGCGTCACGAAATCGGCCCGGTCCGCTACGCAAGCCGCGGGCGATGCATTCGAAACACTGGCCTGCCAGTATCTGGAAGCAAAAGGTTTGGTCGTACTGGCAAGGCAGCTATTTTGCCCCCGCGGAGAGCTCGATCTGGTGGCGAGGCACCACAACACCCTGGTTTTCGTTGAAGTACGCGCGCGCAATCGCAGATCACATGGGGGCGCCGCGGCCAGCATCAACGCTGCCAAACAAATAAAACTTATCCGCGCAGCAAAATGGCACTTATCTGAGCTTTCTGGTCGATTTTTTGCCGGTACTACGCCTGCCTGCCGCATTGATGTGATTACCTTTGACCAAGGTCGCCTGCAATGGCTACAGGATGCCATACGCCTGGAGCAAGATAAGTGAGATAATCATCTTATTGGAACCATCGGACTCAACCCGCCATAGCTATGGATCTCGCTGCAAAACTGACCGCTCATTTCGAAGACAACATCGCTGCGACACAGCGCAGCATGCAAACACTCAACGCGCCCATGCTGGGAGCAATCGATCTTTGTTTTGGCACAGTGACCAATAACGCCAAAATCCTTGCTTGCGGCAATGGCGGATCTGCGGCTGACGCGCAACACTTCATTGCAGAGCTAGTCGGTCGTTTTGAACGCGATCGCCTGCCGCTTGCGGGCGTGGCGCTCAACACCGACACATCCATTCTGACCGCCGTCGGCAATGACTACGGTTTTGATCAGATATTCTCGCGACAGATCATGGCCTTAGGTCAGCCTGGAGACATTCTGGTCGCGATTTCGACCAGCGGAAACTCGACCAACGTCCAATTAGCGATCCAAGCTGCGCACGAGCGAGACATGCATGTGATCGCCCTAACCGGCAAGGGTGGCGGCACGATCGGCGACATGCTGCTTCCAGACGATATCCATCTTTGCGTTCCACACGATCGCACCATGCGCATCCAGGAAGTCCACATTCTTCTGCTTCATATTCTTTGCGATGGCATTGATGCACTTCTTCTCGGAGACCCCGCATGACACACCCAATTAAACTGATCCGTCCCGTGATGCTCGTGGTCTTGCTGGCAACCTTGACCTCAATGCTGCAAGGCTGTATTGGCGTCGCGATCACGGGTGTTGCGGCTGCAACCGGCATGGTGGTGGTTGATCGACGCACCACAGCTCAGCAGGCTGACGACAAACTGATCGAACTGAAAGTCAATAACCACATGCGGACCCGATTTGGAGACACCGCGCGCATCAACGCAACGGTCTACCAGAGCGTCGTGTTACTGACCGGCGAGGCCTTGATTGAGGAAATCAAAGTCCAGGCAGGAGACATCGCTCGCAAAGTCGAAAAAGTAAAATCCGTATCGAATCAAGTCGTCGTCGTTCAGGAGATATCGCCTTTTTCAGTCATCACCAATGACACGTGGATTACTTCTAAAGTCATGACCACGCTGGCCACCACCAAAGAAATTCCATCGCGTACGATTGTTGTCACAACCGATCGCAGCGTTGTCTATCTGATGGGCATGGTCACGCAACACGAAGGCGATCTGGCTGCCGCCGCAACCGCACAAGTCAGTGGCGTCAAACGGGTCGAGAAGTTTTTCCAGATCATTTCTCCCGCCGAAGCCAACAAGCTAGATAGCATGTCAGGCGTCTCGAAAGGCACAGGCACACCTCTGGGTGAGTCTGCACCGATTAGCGAGGGCACAGTGCCCGCGGCAGCTGCGCCTGGTTCGGGTGCCGTTGAAGTCATGCCGATTCAATGAAAAAGCTCTTTGCTCTAATTGTCATTCTGGCCTGCAGTGCGGGAGGCTACTGGTTTGTCTCCCGCCCCATGACACAAGCACCTGCCGTCACATTCTCCACGCTGACGGGGCAACAGCTGGCTTTGTCAGAATTACGTGGCAAAGTCGTGCTGGTTAAATTCTGGGCGACCAGCTGCGTCACCTGCGTGGCACAAATGCCAGGCAATATTGAGAATTTCATCAAATACCACGACAAAGGCTTTGAAATAGTAGCGGTCGCGATGCAATACGATCCTGCGAATTACGTTGTGAACTTTGTCGAAACCCGCAAAATTCCCTTTACCGTCGCACTCGATACGATGGGACAAGCGGCGCGCGCCTTTGGTGACGTCAAGCTCACCCCCACAGCGTTCCTCATCGACAAACAAGGCAAAATCCTCAAGCGCTATGTAGGTGAGTACGATAAAACCGAATTCCAGGCCACACTCGAAAAAGCACTTGCAGGCTGAGCCTTTCACGCCGTACTCTTTGCGTGCGCGTATGCTCAGCCAAGCGCCAAACCATTTTTATCAACACTTTTACGATTATTGACTGCGCACATGACTAGCCAGCCCACATCCGCATCCACGTCACCCGACATCGTTGCACGCGTATTGTCTGAAAGCTTGCCTTATATTAAGAGCTTTCACGGCAAAACCATTGTCATTAAATACGGCGGCAACGCTATGACCGAAGAGGCGCTTCAGCGCAGCTTTGCGCATGATGTGGTGCTGTTGAAACTCATCGGACTGAACCCGATCGTAGTCCATGGTGGCGGTCCGCAAATCGACGAGGCGCTGCGCCGGATAGGCAAACAAGGCACCTTCATTCAAGGTATGCGCGTCACGGATGCCGAAACCATGGAAGTGGTTGAATGGGTCCTCGGCGGACAGGTACAGCAAGACATCGTCATGATGATCAACGAGGCCGGTGGCAAAGCCGTTGGTCTGACCGGAAAAGACGGCTGCCTGATTCAGGCTGTCAAAAAAATGTTGCCAAACAAAGAGGATCCCTCGAAACCTCTCGATATCGGTTTTGTGGGTGATATTGCCCGCGTTGAGCCCGCCGTCGTTAAAGCATTGCAAGATGATCAGTTCATCCCAGTTATTTCGCCGATCGGCTATGGCGAAGACGGCTTAGCCTACAACATCAATGCCGATATCGTTGCAGGCAAAATGGCTGAAGTCCTAGGCGCCGAAAAGCTGCTCATGATGACCAATACGCCTGGCGTACTTGACAAAAACGGCCAGCTTTTGCGCGCCCTCTCTGCCACCACGATTGATGCCCTCTTTGCAGACGGCACCATTTCGGGCGGAATGTTGCCTAAGATATCTTCCGCGCTGGATGCAGCACGCAATGGCGTGAAATCAGTCCACGTCGTCGATGGCCGTGTACCGCATTGCCTGCTGCTTGAAATCCTCACGGATCGCGGCGTGGGCACGATGATTACTTCGGAATAATCTACAGGTGAGCTCGGCGCGTACGCCGCACTTCCCAGCCGTGCGCGCGCGGCGCGCACGCGTGCACGCATCGCACTCTGGGTCAATTGAATTGGCTAGTCGGGCGAGCGTACAAAGACAAGCGCCGGTGTGGTTGTTTGATCTGGACAATACGCTGCACGACGCATCCTATAAGATATTTCCCGAAATCAATATCAGCATGACGGCTGCCGTGATGGAAAGCCTGAATGTGGATGAACCCACTGCAAACATTCTGCGCACGAAGTACTGGAAACGTTACGGCGCAACGATGATTGGCATGGTGCGTCATCACAACATACGTGCGCATGATTTTTTACATCGCAGCCATCGTTTTGATGTGCGTCCACTCATCCGCGCCGAAAAAGGCCTCGCCTTTAAATTGAATCAGCTGCCCGGACGAAAGGTCCTAGTGACCAACGCCCCCCTCCACTACGCACGCGCCGTACTCAAGCACCTCGGTATTTTGCGCTGCTTTGATAGTCTCTGGGGAGTAGAGCAAATGAAGTTGCACGGGCACTTTCGCCCTAAACCCTCCGTCACGATGATGCGCCACATCCTGGCTCACGAGGGCGTCCACCCAAAACGTGCGATCCTAGTCGAGGATACGCTTGAAAACCTGCGCGGCGCGCGCGCGGCGGGCTTAAGAACAGTGCATGTGTTTCATCCTGGCACGCCGTTTTCGCACGGTAAAAATGGCAGGCCGGATTTTGTTGATTTACGCGTGAAGAATGTCGGACACCTGCTGCTACGCAAACATCCGGTGCGAGGTACTTTTTAAAACCGGTGCCTGATACCTACGCCAACGGTGGAGTTTGTCAGGCCGTCAACAAGCGAATAGTTAGTCGAGTAACCTGCAAAAACGTACATGTTAGTGAGAGGCGTAAATTTGTAGGAATATCCCAGGCTAAAGACATTTTGTGTATTAATCGCGAAAGCGGAATTTTGTTGCATCTCCGAAGAAGGCTTTGCCAGTTGCCAGGATACAAATAGATCACTCGCTTCGTTTGTGGGCAATGTTACGCCGAGCATATAAGAATTTACTGAGACAGCGTTATCGAAAACCATACTGGCATTTTGATTGTCAAATGATCCGTACTGGACAAGGCCATCAACAGTTTGCAACGCATTCATCCAACCATTCTTTGTTTGACCATATGCGGCTGACAACTTAAATTGGCCGAAATCGTACATCCCTCCCACGACCGCGGACGTTACTGGGCTGAAGTTACCCTCTGCTGTGACCGCATTGGGATAATAAACGTCATACATTCCAGTCAAATACAAAGGTCCGTTGTAATACTGAAAGCCTGAGGTGATGACTCGCATGTTGTTATTGGCTGAAAAATTGTAATTTTCCGTGTCGCCGGGCGTCAGCGGTAGGCGACCATCTGTCGTATAGGCAGACGGCATCTGTGCAGAAAAAGAATATCCTAAGCCGAGACGCAAGCCATTCATCAGGGCCGTTTCAACTTTAATCATGTTCGATAGCCTTGACGCGTCTGCTGCGCCAAACGAGATGCCCATCGTAGCCTGGGTAAAGTCCCCAGGCCCAAAAGGGGTGAGATCGCTGAGATATATATCCGAAAAACTGCGTTGTCGACCAAAGCGCAAATAGCCAACGGATTGATTTTCAATGCCTAGCCAAGCCTGGCGCCCAAACAGCCGCCCCCCCTGATCCAGGGTGCCATTACCCAGGTTGATTGCATTTTCGAGAACAAAATTGACTTGTGTACCGCCTCCAAGTGACTCGCCCCCTTTGAAACCAACGCGATTAGTAGACTGTCCGCCGCTAACCAGTCCAAAATTAGATCCACCCTGAAAAGCTGCGGTGGAGTTAACAGTGCTGCTATTGATAGCCAACCCCATGTCTACTGTGCCGTAAACAGACAGGTAGGATTGTGCATGCGCCAGGCAGGTCAAAAACATGCAGAAAAGAGCTAGCAACCTTACCAAAGGCGCACCTCGTCATGTAATTTCATATGTCTTAGCCTAAAGCGTAAACTTCTTGTTAGCGTTGGGGATATATTGCATATCATTCAAACCGTAGTTTATACGTCACCTATCTGGGCAGGACCATCATGTCAGGCAAAACTGGCGAACGCAAGCATCAGATTCTACAAACTTTGGCAGAAATGCTGGAACAACCCCAGTCCGCCCGCATTACTACGGCCGCACTCGCAGCAAAGATGCAGCTATCCGAAGCAGCTTTGTATCGTCACTTTGCCAGCAAGGCGCAGATGTTCGAGGGACTATTCGAATTCATCGAAACCACTATTTTTACCCTGGCGAACCAAATCATCGATTCGCAACCCAATGGGGTAGAGCAAGCCAGAAACATAACAGTGATGATGCTGTCGTTTGCCGAGCGCAATCGTGGCATGACGCGCGTACTGTGCGGCGATGCGCTGGTGAACGAAGACACACGCCTGCAAGCCCGGGCCAGTCAGATCACTGACCGTATTGATGCGACATATAGGCAGTGCTTGCGACAGGCGGTCACGACAGGTGATATGCAAGCCACAGCGCAAACTAGCGCGATTGCAGCCCTGCTCACACAATTAGTCGTTGGCAGCTGGTTACGTTTTGCGCAAAGTGGTTGGCAAGCTTTGCCCGGCAAGTACGCCCAGGCACAATTAGAAGTCATCCTCGGCTAGCCAGTTATACAAGGGACTTGTTAGCCCTCGTGCGTTGCGCGGTGTTCAAGCCCCCGAGCAAACCAGGCACACAGGGTCGCGCTTAACGCGCACGCTATGCCACTGCATGTCCATAGCATCCAGAATCAGCAGCCGCCCCTTCAAGCTCGTGCCAATCCCGGCAATCACTTTGATCGCCTCTGCCGCTTGCATGCTGCCGATAATCCCGACAAGCGGGGCGAACACCCCGGTGGTCGCGCAGCTCAGCGCCTCAACATCGTCCGCCTCGGGAAACAAGCAGTGATAGCAAGGCGCGTCAGAGTCTCGTGTGTCAAAGACCCCGACCTGTCCCTCAAAACGAATCGCTGCGCCTGAGACCAGGGGCTTTTTATGGGCGACACATGCACGATTGACAGCATGACGGGTTGCAAAGTTATCTGTACAGTCCAGCACCAGGTCGACCTGAGCGATAAGTGACATCAGTGAGTCAGGATCCATTCGCGTAGTGCGAATTTGAACGTCAATATCAGGATTTAACGCAAGCAATGTTTTGCGACCAGACTCTGCCTTGAGTTGTCCCAGGCGATCGTTTCCGTGCAGGATCTGGCGCTGCAGGTTGCTGATCTCGACGGTGTCATGATCAGCGAGAATGATGTGACCCACGCCTGCAGAGGCGAGGTACATTGCGGCGGGTGAACCCAGGCCGCCCGCACCCACGATCAACACCGTGGCAGCAAGAAGCTTTTCCTGGCCTTCAATGCCCAGCTCATCGAGCAAAATATGCCGGGCATAACGCAGCAACTGGGCGTCGTTCATTTTTTAACCGCAGCGCCTCCGGGAGCGGCCTTGTCCGAGGCATTGTCTGCACTGGCTGTTTTAGGACGTAACACCGCTTTTTCAACCGGTTTACCGTCAAGGAAATTCACAGCCTGTTGGAGCTGGAAATCCTCTGGGGTACCAAACTGGAAGATCTTGTTGGTATCAGCCAACTCGGCCTCTTTGGCGTCTTCTTTGGCCTGCTCCGCAGCTGCCTGGCTATTGGTCAAATGGCGCTGGAGATCGGCCTCGCGCGGTACGCGGAACAAATCGCCCTCTGAGGTATCCGCCACGACGACATCCGGCGCAATACCTGTTGCCTGGATTGAGCGGCCATTTGGCGTGTAGTAACGCGAAGTGGTGAGTTTGATGGCGGTGTTTTCTGAAATCGGCAGGATGACCTGTACTGAGCCCTTGCCAAAGGTGCGGTTACCCATCACCGTCGCACGTTTGTAATCCTGTAATGCGCCCGCCACAATCTCAGAGGCGGAGGCTGATCCGACGTTGACCAGAACAACCATAGGTACTGTTTTTGCCCAGGCTGGCACACCTGATAAATAATCAGATTCGCCACGGGCATAATCTGCAGCATTAGCCATATATTTGTGTTTCGAATCGGGTGCGCGACCATCCGTCGAGACAACCAGCACATCAGGCTTAAGGAACGCACCCGACACGCCAATCGCGCTATTGAGCAAGCCACCCGGATCATTTCGCAAATCCAGAATCAAGGCGCGGGGCGCACCCTTTGCGCCAAGCTCGTTGAGATGGCGCACGAGATCAGAACCGGTTTTTTCCTGGAACTGCGCAATTCGCACATAACCAATGTTGTTATCCAGCATTTTGCTGCGCACACTGCGCACCCGAATGGTGTCGCGCACAATTTTGATCACGATCGGTTGTGCGACACCCTGACGGGCAATCGTCAGCGTAATCGGCGTCTTAACCGGGCCACGCATCAGCTTGACTGCATCGGTCAGCGTCAAGCCCTTGGTCGAGGTGTTGTCAATCTTGATGATCAAATCACCTGCGCGGATGCCGGCACGAGCCGCTGGGGTATCCTCGATCGGGGAGATCACTTTGACCACGCCGTCTTCAGTCCCCACCTCGATTCCCAATCCACCAAACTCGCCTTGCGTGGCTGTCTGCATTTCTTTAAATGCATCCGCATCAAGATAGGCGGAATGCGGGTCTAAGTCGGAAAGCATTCCGGCAATCGCGCCATCAATCAGCTTTTTGTCGCCGACTGATTCAACATAATTATTTTTAATTGCGGAAAATACGCTCGAAAACTGTCTGAGCTCATCCAGAGGCAGAGGAGAGCCGCGCTGCGCGATCGCCGTGATGCCCAGACTGAGCAAAATACCTGCGACAACGCCTACTGAAATCAGGCCAAGATTGCGAAATTTAAGACTGCTCATGCACATTCCCGAGTTGGATACTAATCAAGCACTTACGCGCAAAAAATGACCTCAGCGCGCCAATAAAGAAATGGGGTCGACCGCTGCGCCACGATGCCGTATTTCGAAGTATAGGGCGGAATCAAGCTGCCCACCGGTATTACCCACCAAACTAACGGTCTCTCCGGCCTTAACGCTATCGCCAACCTGCTTGAGCAAGCTCTGGTTATAGGCGTAGACACTCAAATATTCTTGGCCGTGATCGACAATCAACAGATTTCCAAACCCTCTGAGCCAGCTGGAATACACCACGGTGCCGGCTCCCACAGAGGCAACCGGCGCGCCTTCATCCGCGCGCACCAGGATGCCACGCCATACGCCGCCCTCGGGACGATCAGTACCAAATCTGGCCATCACCTGACCTCGCACCGGCCAACGTAAGCCTGGCTTGAGCCCTGAGCCAGAACTGGCCACAGATTCGCTGTGGGACTCCTGCGCTTTACGGCTGGAGGCTTCAGCTTCGCGTGCCTGGCGTGCGGCTTCGCTGGCGGCCTGCCGCGCTTGGGCAGCCTCTTGTTCTGCCTGTCTAGACTGCGCCTGCGCTTGCTCTTTTTGGTCTGCTTGCGCCTGCCGTGCGGCTGTCGCAGCCTCGCGTGCAGCCTTGGACGCCGCAGCGGCTTCTTGCTGCCTTGCAAGCTCCTGCTGCTGCCGGACCTCGGCAGCCCGTTTAGCTTGGTCTAAGCGGCGCTGCTCTTCGGCACGGCGGGCGGTTTCAGCCGCCCGGCGGGCAGATTCGATTTGAGTCGTTAAATCATCAATGAGATGCGTCAAACGCTTCTCATCGCGCTCCAGGCGGGCGGCCTCGGACCTTTGCGCCTGCAACTGCCCTTCGATCCTTGCGAGGATCGTGACACGTTCTTTTTTCTGGATTTCGAGGATACTTTTCTGCTCGCTAGCCGCGCGCACAAGCTGATTAATTTCCTGGCGATGGGCATCGGCGCGCGACTGCAGCTCGGCGAGCCGTTGAATTTCATTTTTTAACGCTTCGACGGCCTGAGCACGGGCGCGGGCAATGAAGTCCAGATACGCCAGATTACGGCCTAATTTTTGTGGGTCATCGCCAGAGAGCAATGCGGTCCAGGGAGACAAACCACTGGCGTACTGTTTGCGCAGCTGTTCGGCCAACTCATCGCGACGCGTGCGCATCACGGCCTCTTGGCTTTTGATCTGTACCTGAAGACCATCAAATTCGGCCTGAGCTAGTTTGAGCTGAGCATTAAGCTCGCGCAACTTGCGATTAGAGGCGGAAATCTCGCTTTCAGAGACCTTCAGCGCATCGGCCGCCTCCTTGCGCGAAGACTCACGCACTTCGATTTCTTGTTGCAAAACCTTGATGCGCTCGCGCAACTCCAATTGCTCACGCTCCGCTTGCGACTGCCGTGTAGACACATCAGCATCCTTCGCATTCACCCCTGGGGTGAGCAAAAGAACACTGAGTGCCACGCCCCAGCGTGACGCAAGCTTGCGCATCAGCCTCAGTCCTTTTTAGCTTTACCCTGAGCAGCCACGGCAGCCATTGCTGCCTCAATTTCGGCCGCATCGCCAAGATAATAGTGGCGAATTGGACGCAGATTAGCATCCAGCTCGTACACCAGTGGCTGGCCCGTCGGGATATTCAGATGAACGATGTCCTCATCCGAAACGTTATCGAGGTGCTTGATCAGTGCGCGTAGGCTATTGCCGTGTGCGGCCACAAGAATTTGCTTGCCAGACTTGATTGCTGGGGCAATGCTCTCGTTCCAGTAAGGCAGTACGCGGGCAACCGTGTCTTGCAGACACTCCGTAGCAGGCAACTGCTCAGGCGTCAGATCGGCATAGCGTGGATCGAACTTTGGGTGACGTGGGTCATCGATCGCGATCGGGTTCGGCGCAATCGCATACGCACGCCGCCAGATCAACACCTGCTCATCACCGTATTCTGCAGCGGTTTCGGCCTTATTGAGCCCCTGCAACGCGCCATAATGACGCTCGTTCAGGCGCCAGTGGTTTTGCACAGGCACGTACATGGTGCCCATGGCATCGAGTGCGATCCAGAGGGTGCGGATGGCACGGGTCAGTACCGAGGTGTAGGCCAGATCAAAGCTAAAGCCCTTTTCTTTGAGTAGCTCACCCGCACGACGGGCTTGATCACGGCCCAGTTCGGTCAAATCGACATCTGTCCAACCGGTAAAACGGTTTTCGAGATTCCATTGGCTTTCGCCGTGACGCATCAGAACAATTTTATACATGGCAGACACAGGTTAAAGTGTGGATAAAACACCATTTTATAATTGTCTGAGCAATATCACCCAATTGCCCCCAAAAAAAGGGGCATAAACGCCTTTCAGGACACACCGTGGATTTCTTCTTGAGTCAAAACAATCTCCTTCTGATCGCAGTTGCAGTGGGTTCTGGCCTGATGCTGGCCTGGCCCATGATTCAGAAAAGCCGCTCGGGCGCAGCCCTGAGCCCCTCGCAAACCGTCCAGATGATGAATCATCAGCACGCCGTGCTGGTCGATATTCGCGATGCGGCCGCATTCCAATCGGGTCATATCCCCCAGGCGCGCAATTTACCCGTAGCCGAATTCGAAAAGAAAATTGCATCTTTACCTAAAAACAAGCCTGTCATCCTGGTGTGTGATATGGGTCGCTCGGCAGTGTCCGCAGCGGCACAATTACGTAAACTTGGCGTGGCAGAGGTCACGATCCTCGAAGGCGGTCTGCGCGCATGGTCCGCCGCAGGCTTGCCAGTCACAGCAAACAAATCAGGAGCCTGAACATGTCTAACAAAGTCGTGATGTACACAACCGGTTACTGTCCGTACTGCTCTCGTGCAGAGATGCTGCTGACGCAGCGCGGCGTCACAGAAATAGAAAAAATCCGTATCGATGTCGATACGGATCAGCGCGCCATCATGATGGAACGGACCGGCCGACGCACCGTGCCGCAAATCTACATCGGTGAAACCCATGTGGGCGGCTTTGACGACCTCGCCGCGCTTGATCGCGATGGCAAACTAACACCGCTGCTCAACGGCTAAAGTACCTCCCTCATTTTATTGCCCTACTGAATATACGGAACACCACATGTCAGACCAGAACACACAAGCCGACAACGCCCCCGCATTCAATATGCAGCGCGTCTACCTGAAAGACCTCTCGCTCGAAGTCCCTAACGCACCGAATATTTTTCTGGAGCAAGAGGGCCCGAAAGTCGAAGTCGCGATCAACGTCGGCGGCCAGGCCCTGGCGGATACGGTATTCGAATCAACCATCACGATCACCGTCACCACGCGGATCAACGACAAAGTGTTGTACCTGGTCGAAGCCACGCAGGCCGGTATCTTTGAAATCGCCAATATCCCTGCGGAACAATTCGATCCATTAATGGGAATCGTCTGCCCCACAATGCTCTATCCATATCTGCGCGCCAACGTCGCCGATGCAATTACGCGCACGTCACTGCCAGCACTACATCTGGCTGAGGTGAATTTTCAGGCGCTGTATGAACAGCGGCTGGCTGAAGCGGCACAACAATCACCACAAGTCGCCTCGCATAACGAGGAGTCGGGTCTGATTCTGCCACCAGGCATGACGCGCCAGTAATTTCTCAGCCCTTTCGCAGCTTAAAGCCTATGAATGCCTACCCGCATGATGCACAACCTGTCGCAGTCTTAGGTGCGGGAGCATGGGGAACTTCGCTTGCGATAGCGGCCAGCGGGCGAGCGCCAACGTTACTGTGGGCACGCGATCCGGAATTAATCTCACGGTGTCAGGCCACGCATCAGAATGCGCGCTATTTGCCGGATATTGCGCTGCCTGCGCGACTGGAATTTACTTCAGCATTCGATGCGGTCATTACGCACGTTACCCATCCCGACAGACCTGGTTTGCTCATCCTCGGCGTGCCACTGGCCGGTCTGCGACAAACCTGCCTGAACATCGCGGAAAAACTAGGCTCGGCTAACCATCACCTCGCTGGCATTGTCTGGACATGCAAAGGACTTGAGGCCGACTCAGGTTTGCTTCCAAGCGAAATCGTCCGCGAAACACTCTCCGTCGCTTGCCCAGATATCGCCACGGGCGTGCTCTCCGGCCCCTCTTTTGCGCAGGAAGTGGCACAAGGCCTGCCTGTCGCGCTCACAGTTGCTAGCGCAAGCGATGCGCTGCGCGCAGCGACGATCACCGCCTTGCATGGCGGCAATATTCGCGTCTATGCGAGTCAGGATGTGATTGGCGTCGAGGTTGGCGGAGCGCTCAAAAATGTCATGGCCATCGCTTGCGGTATTGGCGACGGGCTCGGCCTCGGCACCAATGCACGCGCAGCACTGATCACGCGCGGGCTAGCCGAGATGAGTCGGTTTGGCGAGGCGCTGGGCGCCCATCCAGCAACATTTTCTGGCTTAACCGGGCTCGGCGATTTAGTGCTGAGCGCGACCGGCGACCTTTCGCGCAACCGTCAAGTTGGTCTGGCGATTGGCCAGGGAAAAACGCTCACACAAATTCTGTCCATGGGCCTGACCGCAGAGGGCGCGCGCTGCGCACGCGCCGTACAAACACGCGCAGCTGGGCTCGGCATCGATTTGCCCATCACGCGTGCCGTATGCGAAGTATTGTTTGATCACGTGCCTCCCAAACAAGCTGTCTCCCAATTACTTTCACGCGATGCGACGACGGAGTAGTGTGTTGAAATCCCGATTAAATTTCAGTACTTTCACGCGAGCGTGGGCGCGCAAATTAATCTGTGCGTTGCTGTTCGCACTTTTTTCGTTTTCCGCACAGGCGCAATGGCCCACTGAACGCCCGATTCATCTGGTCGTACCTTTCCCCGCAGGCTCCTCGCCCGACCTGCTTGCCCGCCACATTGCCATCCCCTTGAGCAAAGAGCTCAAACAGACCGTCGTGATTGAAAACAAACCCGGTGCGGGCGGCAATATTGGAACCCGCCAGGTTGCCCGCGCCACCCCGGATGGCTATACCTTGCTCTACACCATTAACGGGCCACTGGTGACCGCTCCTGCCCTCTATCAAAAGACATTGGGCTATTCACCACTAAAAGATTTGGCGCCCATCACACTGGTTGCAACAAGCCCGAATATTTTGGTGATGAACAATACCTTCAAAAAAATATCCATTGCGGAGTTCATCGCTCAGGCTCGCAAGCAGCCTGGCATATTGAACTACGGGTCAGTTGGCATCGGCAGTGCATCACAACTCGCGATGGAGCTATTCGCCAAGCAGGCCGGCATTGAAATGAATCACGTGCCCTATGCTGGATTTCCACAAATCATGACTGCGCTCATTGCAGGCGACATTCAGGCTGCGTTTATCGTCCCGGCGATTGCCATGCCTCACGTCAAAGCAGGCAAGGTTCATGCGCTAGGCATCAGCAGCCTCGAGGCTGCGCCTACTCTGCCCGGCATCGAGCCGCTGGCCAAACAGGGTTTTCCGGGCTTTGAAGCCATCTCCTGGAATGCAATCCTTGCGCCAGCAGGTACACCCGAAGATGTTTTAGAACGACTCAATCATGCGCTGGTAGCAATCACTCAAAGTCAGGACATGACGAACACCGCGGCGACCAATCATTTCAACGCGGTTGGCTCGAGTGCGGAAACACTAACCGCCGTGATAAATACGGAAACAAACCGTTGGGTACCTGTCATCAAAC
>CAIPID010000344.1 GCA_903865015.1 uncultured beta proteobacterium
CAAACGCAGTTGGCGCGCGACTTCGTCGGCAGCCTCCTGGTTGGTGCGCAGGGCTGTTTCTTCGATATCGGCACCGCGGGTCGCGCGGGCTGAGTTGACATCGACGGCAACCAGCGCCTCGGTGTGATCGATCACGACCGAGCCGCCCGAAGGCAGGTCAACGGTACGCGAGTAGGCGGTTTCGATCTGGTGTTCGATCTGGAAACGCGAAAACAGTGGCACGTCATCGCGGTAACGTTTGACGCGTGAAACGTTGTCCGGCATCACGACACTCATAAACGCCATCGCCTGATCGGCAATGTCGTCGGTGTCGATCAGAATCTCACCGATATCGGGTGAGAAATAGTCACGGATCGCCCGGATCACCAGGCTGGATTCCAGATAAATCAGGATCGGTGCTGGATTGTCTTTCGCTGCACCGTCAATTGCTGTCCAGAGCTGCATTAGATAGGACATGTCCCAGGACAGTTCTTCGACGTTACGACCGATACCGGCCGTACGCGCGATGATGCTCATGCCTGCAGGGATGTGCAGCTGGTCCATGGTCTCGCGTAGTTCCTGACGCTCTTCGCCCTCAACACGACGCGATACACCGCCGCCACGTGGGTTGTTAGGCATCAGAACCAGATAGCGACCTGCCAGAGAGATAAAAGTGGTGAGGGCTGCGCCCTTGTTGCCACGCTCTTCTTTTTCGACCTGAACGATGAGTTCCTGACCTTCGCGCAGAGCATCCTGGATGCGTGCGGTACGGACGTCGACACCTTCTTTAAAGTAGGTGCGGGCGATTTCTTTGAAAGGCAAAAAGCCGTGACGCTCTTCGCCGTAGTTGACAAAGCAGGCCTCGAGACCTGGTTCGATGCGGGTGATGACGCCTTTGTAGATGTTGCCTTTGCGTTGTTCACGGCCGGCAATCTCAATATCCAGGTCGATCAGTTTTTGACCGTCGACGATGGCGACGCGTAGTTCCTCTTGGTGCGTTGCATTAAATAGCATGCGCTTCATGGGATGTTTCTCCATTTAAATGGCACGTCGAAATCGACGCGCAGCCGTGAGTACGCTGGCTGCGAAACACTAAAGCAGGCAAGAGGATCTGCGCGCACTTCGCGCGCAGTGAAGGTCTTTAGACCGGCACGGCGCGCCAATCGGCGCGTGGTTCATTCAGCAGGAAGGACAGAGTCAGGATCACAGTAGTGGATGACAAAAAAAGTGCTGAGAACATCAGGCGAATCATACTCAGGCGCCTGGTGCAGGAAAAAACGGTTTCAAGCTCATGCTTCAGTATCGCGTGCGGAAAAGAGAGGACGCATCCAAGTGTGTGGGCGTAACGTAAAAACGTCGCAACGACACACTGTCAGAGCATCCCGGCTTAACCGGCGACCAGTGACCCAGAGAGAGAAGAAAGCAAGCGGTACAATACAAGTCCGCGATCCAGACGGAGACGCGACAACAAATGCATCTCGACGCCAGAGGGCTTTCTAAACCCTTTCAGGCTTCGCGGATTATATGCCGCTTTTAGCCATGCGCAAAGATTCCTCAGTTTTGAAGCCAAAATCTACTGTTTTGAAGCCTAAACCCTCCCGCGGTAGCTCCCTGGATGCTTTGCGGGACACTCCCCGAGACATATCTCCGCATACTTCTCCGGTTCCGGTCACGTCCCTGCGCCCGGCACTGCTGGTTCGCATGGTTGAGGTCACCGAAGAGAACGACGGTCAGCGTTTGGATAATTTTCTGATGGGGCTGTGCAAAGGTGTGCCTAAAAGCCATATCTATAAAGCAGTGCGTGGCGGTGAGGTGCGTATTAATAAAGGCAGGGTCCAGCCTGATTCCCGGGTGAGTACAGGTGATGTGGTACGCGTCCCGCCGATGCGTTTGCCTGAACCCGATCAGAGGCGTCCAGCTCCTAAAATCGAATATCCGATCGTTTTCGAGGATGAAGGACTGCTGGTCATCGACAAGCCCGCGGGAGTCGCGGTCCATGGTGGGAGCGGCGTGTCTTTTGGTGTGATCGAGTCGCTTAGGGCATCTCGACCTGACGCTAAATTCCTCGAACTCGCTCACCGGCTTGATCGTGATACCTCGGGTTTATTGCTGATCGCAAAAAAACGTAATGTTTTGCTTAGCCTGCACGAAATGTTCCGGACGAGTGGCGGTCGTAAACATTACTTTGCGTTGGTTGAGGGTGATTGGGTCAATGATCGCCAGCACATCCGCTTTGCTCTGTCCAAATGGACCACACAGTCCGGCGAGCGACGTGTCAAAGTCGATCCGGACGGGCAATTGGCGCACACGATTGTTTCTGGTAAAAAACGATATAAAGGCTATAGCCTGGTGGATGCAGAGTTAAAAACAGGGCGGACGCATCAGATTCGGGTGCATTTAGCCTCAAGTGGATTTCCCATTGTGGGTGACGATAAGTATGGTCGCGACGAAACGCTTGCTTATTTCAGTCGTTTGGGATTCTCAAGAATGTTTTTACATGCGCACCGACTCGAAATGCCGCACCCCCTGACCAAAGAACCCATGATCCTTGAGGCGCCTTTGCCGCCTGTATGCGAAGCGATCCTCAAAAAACTTGAGTCTTTATGAGCCAATATTCTGTTGTGATTTTCGATTGGGATGGAACCCTGATGGATTCCACCCACAGCATCGTCTCGGCGATTCAGGGTGCCTGTCGTGATCTTGAACTGCCAGTGCCGACGCAGGCCGAAGCGAGTTGGGTGATCGGTTTGCCATTCGAGCCCGCGTTGCAGCGTGCAGTCCCTGATTTGCCCATTTCCATGCAATCTCTATTTCTTGAGCGCTTTCGTTATCACTACATGCCAAGAGATAGGCAACTTAAATTATTTGATGGCGTTCCTGAGATGCTCCGTGACTTGAGTGCTGCGGGCGCTACCCTTGCAGTGGCGACTGGTAAAAGTCGGGTGGGTCTGAATCGCGCACTGACTGCCACCTCTTTGCATAAGCAGTTTGCTGCAACCCGCACCGCGGACGAGACGTTTGGCAAACCTCATCCCGGTATGCTGCTTGAATTGATCGATCAGTTGGTGGTCGATCCTGGAGAGGTTTTAATGGTGGGTGATACCTCTCATGATCTGAACATGGCCAATAATGCAGGTGTCCATGGTCTGGGTGTGGCGTATGGTGCGCACTCCAATGGTGAGTTGCTGGCCTGTGCGCCCCAAGCCGTTGTGCATGGCGTGCCTGAGTTGCGGACATGGTTGCTCGAGCGAATTAAGCCGTCATAAAAACCGCAAAGTCCGTCATAAAAACCGCAAAGTTAAAGTTTATTTATTAATTTTTTAAAAATAATTAATCTCATTGACTGTTTTCTATTTATTCTTCTTTATGATGAGCTTTTACCTTGACGCAGGCTCATCATGTCCAACTATAGATATCCTCGCCCTGATGCCTCAGAGATCACACCTGAATCGATATGGCAAAGTCGCCGCGCATGGATGAAATCAGCGGGACTGGCTGCAGCGGGGACGGCGGTGGCTGGCCTCGGCGGTTTACCCGCGATGAGTTTTGCTGCCTCAGCAAAGACGTCAACTGGCGCTCTTGCTCCACTACCAGGTATACCCTCCAAAGAATATGTGCTGATGGAGCCTGAAACTCCATTTAAGGACGCGAGCTCCTACAACAATTTTTATGAATTCGGCATGGACAAGGCCGATCCTGAGCGCAACGCCCATACTTTACGGACCTCTCCCTGGAGCGTACGTATCGAAGGCGAGGTCGTCGCACCCAAGACCTTTGATATCGATGCTTTGCGCAAGCTCGCCCCGCTCGAAGAGCGTGTGTACCGGATGCGTTGTGTCGAGGGCTGGTCGATGGTGATCCCCTGGGTCGGATACTCCTTGTCCGCGTTACTTAAACAAGTCCAGCCCACGGGTAATGCCAAATATGTCGAATTCATTTCCGACGTACAAGAAAAAAATATGCCCGGGCTGTATTCGCGTTCGATTGACTGGCCGTATGTCGAGGGGTTGCGTCTGGACGAGGCGATGCATCCGCTGACCCTGCTCACGATGGGCATGTATGGCCGTGTGCTGCCTAATCAGAATGGCGCGCCGGTGAGACTTGTTGTGCCGTGGAAATATGGATTCAAGTCCGCCAAGTCGATTGTGGCGATTCGGTTTGTTGAAAAACAGCCATCCAGCAGCTGGATGAAATCGATCCCTAGCGAGTATGGCTTTTATTCGAATGTGAATCCTGAGGTCTCGCATCCTCGCTGGAGTCAGGCAACAGAGCGTCGTATCGGAGAGGATGGTTTGTTCGCACCTAAACGTAAGACACTCATGTTCAACGGCTATGGCAACGAGGTCGCCTCGCTTTATCAGGGTATGGATTTGCGCAAAAACTTTTGAGTCTGGGCGTGAAAACTTTTTCCGTACAGACGGTTGATCGCGCTAAGCTGCTGCTGTTTGTGGCGGGTTTTTATCCAGTGCTGCGCTGGATCTGGTTAGGTTTTAATAATGGCCTGACCGCAAACCCGACTGAGTTCTTAACGCGCTCCGCAGGAACGTGGACGCTGGTTTGCTTGTTAGTGACCTTATCGATCTCGCCGCTGCGTCAGTGGTTGGCGCAACCCGCACTATTACGCTGGCGCAGGATGTGCGGTTTGTTTACATTTTTTTATGCCGTATTGCATGCGATGGCCTGGTCCTGGTGGGATCAGGGATTGGAATTCAACGCGATGCTTGCAGATGTATGGAAAAGGCCCTTCATCATGGTGGGGATGGCGGCATTTCTCACCATGTCACTGCTTGCGCTGACCTCAACCAAAGGCTGGATGCGGCGACTGGGCCGCCGGTGGCAGCAGATCCACAAACTGATCTATCTGATTGCCCTGTTGTCGATCCTGCATTACTGGTGGCATAAATCAGGCAAAAGTGATTTCACCACCGTATCGATTTACGCGTGTGTGCTCGCGGTGCTACTGGTGTGGCGAATCTTCAGATGGAAATCCCGTCAGCGTTGATCGGGCGTGTGTCTCTGCTTAGCGATTCATCCCCGTGCCTGTTGTGGGCAGCGCAAGCAGGCGAGCCGCTGTTTGCACATCAGGTTTTCCACTGACCCAATCAGGTCGGTAGTGCATCTGAAATGCAGCAATCACATTGCGTGTGTTGGTGTCCATGATGCCTGTCTC
>CAIPID010000345.1 GCA_903865015.1 uncultured beta proteobacterium
ACATCAACGCCAGGAAAGCTGGTCCTACACGGAACCAGACGGCACCAGGCTCGGTCAGCAGATTACCCCCCTGGACCGAGTGGGTCTGTATGTGCCTGGAGGTAAGGCTGCTTACCCCTCATCGGTCTTGATGAATGCCATTCCTGCAAAAGTAGCCGGTGTCAAAGAAGTCATTATGGTCACCCCGACGCCCGGCGGTCTGCGTAACCCCATGGTGCTGGCTGCCGCAGCGATTGCGGGGGTAGATCGGATTTTTGCGATCGGTGGCGCGCAAGCGGTGGGCGCACTCGCCTATGGCACCCAGACCATCCCTGCTGTCGATAAGATCGTCGGACCCGGCAACGCGTATGTCGCTGCCGCAAAACGCCGCGTATTTGGTACGGTTGGTATCGATATGATTGCCGGCCCGAGTGAAATCCTGATCATCTGTGACGGCAAAACACCAGCGGATTGGATCGCGATGGATTTATTCTCACAAGCCGAACACGACGAGCTGGCACAGGCTATTTTGCTATGCCCGGATGCAGACTTTCTCGATCAGGTTCAGCAGTCGATCGAAAAATTGATGCCAACCATGCCGCGTGCTGAGATTATCTCAACCAGTTTGCGCGATCGTGGGGCACTGATTCTGGTGCGCGACCTGGCCGAGGCTTGCGAGATCAGTAATCAGATCGCCCCCGAGCATCTGGAGGTCTCGGTTGAAAACCCTGATCAATGGCTCAGCCATATCCGTCATGCGGGTGCAATATTTATGGGGCCGCACAGCTCAGAGTCGCTGGGCGACTACTGCGCAGGGCCAAACCATGTGTTGCCGACTTCACGCACAGCACGATTTTCCTCACCGCTCGGCGTGTATGATTTCCAAAAACGCTCAAGTCTGATTCACGTATCGCACGCAGGGGCACAATCGCTAGGCAAAATCGCCGCCGAGCTTGCCACAGGCGAAGGTCTGCAAGCCCATGCGGCAAGCGCGAGTTTGCGCCTCCAACCACGAAAATAAACCCACATTGCGAGCACGATTGCCTCAAGACCCATCGAAGTCGCGGCAATCGCCTCAGACCACAATACAATAACGTTATATCGACCCACTGAGTCCATGACATGCGTACCGCCGAGATCACCCGTAACACCAACGAGACGCGCATTCGCGTCGCGATCAACCTGGATGGCACAGGCCGCCAGAGCCTGAACACGGGCGTACCCTTTCTAGACCACATGCTTGACCAGATCGCACGCCATGGTTTGATTGATCTGGACGTCCACGCTGAGGGCGATACGCATATTGATGCGCATCACACTGTGGAGGATGTTGGCATCACGATTGGCATGGCGATCGCCAAAGCCGTCGGTGATAAAGCAGGCATCCGTCGCTATGGTCACGCCTATGTTCCGCTCGACGAGGCGCTGTCGCGCGTTGTAGTGGATTTCTCAGGCCGGCCTGGCCTGCAGTTTCACGTACCGTTTACGCGGGCACGTGTGGGTGACTTTGATGTCGATCTGACGATTGAATTTTTTCAGGGTCTGGTGAATCACGCTTTGCTGACAATGCACATCGACAACTTGCGCGGCGTCAACGCGCATCACCAGTGCGAAACCATTTTCAAAGCGACAGGCCGTGCATTGCGCATGGCACTTGAGCGCGATCCACGCATCGAAGGCGTTGTGCCCTCAACCAAAGGTGTGCTCTGAGCCATGACTACGATTGCCATCGTCGATTACGGCATGGGGAATTATCACTCGGTTGAGCGCGCGCTCAGGCACGCCGCGCCCGAAGCCGATATTCGTTTATGCAAACTCGCCTCGGAAATCGACGCAGCGGATCGCGTTGTCTTTCCTGGCCAGGGCGCCATGGCCGACTGCATCAGAACGCTCGACGAGGCAGGTTTGCGCGAAGCGGTTGTGCGTGCCGCACGCAATAAACCACTCTTGGGCGTATGCGTAGGCGAGCAGATGCTGTTCGAGCGTAGCGAAGAAGGCAACACGCCGAGTCTGGCCGTATTCAAAGGTGAGGTCAAAAAGTTTCAAGGCCCCGCTTTTGCCACGCTCAGCAATGGTGAGCACAGCACGATTGAGCACCTTAAAGTCCCACACATGGGCTGGAATCCCGTGCGTCAGGTACACACCCATGCTTTATGGACCGGCATTGCCGATGCCACGCCTTTTTATTTTGTGCACAGCTACTATGCTGTGCCTGCAGATGCGGAACTGACCGTAGGGGTGAGTGATTATGGCGCACCCTTTACCTGCGCAGTTGCATCAGAAAATATTTTTGCCGTACAGTTTCATCCAGAGAAAAGCGCCGAACCTGGTTTGCGTCTCTACAGGAATTTTGTAGACTGGAAACCTTAACTTTAACGATCCTTTAAACGATCACGAATAGACATGCTGCTGATCCCCGCTATTGACCTGAAAGACGGACGCTGTGTAAGACTGCGTCAAGGTGACCTCGACGACGCAACGATCTTCTCCGAAGATCCGACCGCTGTTGCCACGCAATGGCTCGAGCAAGGCGCGCGCCGTCTGCATCTGGTCGACCTCAACGGTGCTGTTGCCGGCAAACCAAAAAACGAAGCTCTGATCAAAGCGATTGTCGCCGCGATGGGTGACGACATACCCGTGCAAATTGGCGGTGGCATCCGCGATCTGGACACCATCGAACGCTACCTCGATTTCGGCATCTCTTATGTCATTATTGGTACAGCGGCAGTCAAAGACCCCGGTTTCCTGCATGATGCCTGCGGCGCTTTTCCAGGCAACATTATTGTTGGCCTCGATGCCCGAGATGGCAAAGTCGCAACCGATGGTTGGAGCAAACTCACTAAACACGACGTGACCGATCTGGCAAAAAAATTCGAGGACTATGGTTGCGAGTCGATCATCTATACCGATATCGGCCGTGACGGTATGCTGTCGGGTGTGAACATCGAAGCAACGGTTCGTCTGGCGCAGCATGTACGCATCCCTGTGATTGCGTCTGGCGGCGTAACCGACCTACGCGATATCGAAGCCCTCTGCGCAGTCGAAGAAGAAGGCATCGAAGGTGCCATTCTCGGTCGCAGCATTTACGAAGGCACACTCGATTTCGCTGCGGCACAAAAACTTGCCGACGAACTCAATCCATGAGCGCAGCGCTCTCAACACCCATCGTTAACGGTCTGACGCGTCGGATTATTCCTTGTCTGGATGTAACGGCTGGCCGTGTGGTGAAGGGCGTAAATTTTGTTGAACTCATGGACGCGGGCGACCCAGTTGAAATCGCGAGGCGCTACAACGAACAAGGTGCCGACGAGCTGACGTTCCTGGACATTACCGCGACAAGCGATGGTCGCGACCTCATCCTACCCATCATCGAGCAAGTGGCCTCAGAGGTTTTTATCCCGCTAACCGTCGGCGGGGGTGTGCGTCAGGTCAGTGATATTCAGCGATTGCTCAATGCCGGAGCAGACAAAGTCTCCATGAATAGCGCAGCAGTCGCCAACCCAGACTTGGTACGTGCGTGCTCCGACTACCATGGCTCGCAATGCATTGTGGTGGCCATTGATGCGCGACGCGTTGACGCGGATCCAGTCAATCCGCGCTGGGAAGTCTTTACCCACGGTGGGCGCAAAGGTACGGGCATTGATGCCGTCGCTTGGGCGATCAAAATGGCCGAGTACGGCGCGGGTGAAATTCTTCTGACCAGTATGGATCGCGATGGCACCAAATCAGGTTTTGATCTGGAGCTGACCCGCCGCGTCTCTGACGGCGTACCTGTCCCCGTGATCGCCTCCGGAGGTGTGGGCAATCTCCAACATCTGGCTGATGGCGTAACGATTGGTGGTGCAAGCGCGGTATTAGCCGCCAGCATTTTTCATTATGGCCAATACACCGTGCGTCAAGCGAAAGAGTTCATGGCGGCACAGGGCATCCCTGTCAGGATGTGCTGACATGAGCCACACTAGTGAATTATCCAGTGCCCCGAAATGGCTTAGCGAAGTTAAGTTCGATGATCAGGGCCTGATCCCTGCTATTGCGCAAGACGCTGTGTCTGGCCAAATTCTGATGGTTGCCTGGATGAACGCCGAGTCCCTCGCTGAAACAGAGCGCACCGGACGTGCCGTGTTCTGGTCACGATCGCGTAAACGTCTCTGGCGTAAAGGTGAAGAATCCGGCCATGTGCAGCAAGTCTTGGAGCTCAGGCTTGATTGCGACAGTGATGTGATCCTCATGAAAGTCGAACAACTTGGTGGCATTGCCTGTCACACCGGTCGTGCAAGCTGTTTTTATCGACGTCTGGATACAGCAGGCGATACATCGTCCTGGGTCAGCGTCGATCCAGTTTTGAAAGATCCTGAGTTGATCTACAAATAATCGGTTTGAACATGACACCATCCAATATATCTACTGATCAACTCTCGGACTTCGTACTGGCACGCATTGCAGATCTGCTCGAAACACGCTTGCCCGCCCGAGGCGGCGATCCAGCCACGTCTTATGTTGCCAAGCTTTTTTCCAAAGGCCCCGATGCGGCATTGAAAAAAATCGGCGAAGAAGCCACCGAGCTAGTCATGGCCGTAAAGGACAAACAAGCCGAACGCATCATCTCCGAGACTGCGGACTTATGGTTTCACTGCCTGGTGACACTCGCCGAACATGGTTTGCGCCCCGAACAAGTTTTGAGCGAGCTCGCAAGACGAGAAGGCGTCTCTGGGCTGCAGGAAAAAGCCAGCCGTCAAAAAGTCTGACACCCACTTAACCACAACACATTAAAGTCATTAATATGAGCGACAACTGTATATTTTGCAAAATTGTTCGCGGTGAAATTCCAGCCCGCGTTGTGCACCAAGATGAGGATTGCGTTGTTTTTCACGACATTAATCCTGCCGCTCCAGTTCATTTATTGGCCATTCCGCGACACCATGTAGTATCTATGCAAGATATAACTGCCGAGGATGGCGTTTGGTTAGGTAGAATGATGTCTAATATTCCCAAGATTGCTCTGGACAACGGATGCAATCCAGGGCCCGAAGGTGGCTTTCGCATCGTGGCTAATTCTGGCAATGATGGTGGGCAAGAAGTTTTACACCTCCATTTTCATATTATTGGTGGTAAACGTCCCTGGAAGGGATCACTAGCCGCCGCAGTCTAATTCGGAGAACCGCTATGGGCAGTTTCAGTATTTGGCACTGGATGATTGTGCTGGTCATTGTTGCACTGATTTTTGGCACCAAAAAAATTCGCAATATCGGCTCAGATCTTGGTGGTGCCGTAAAAGGCTTTAAAGAAGGGATGAAAGATCCCAACGCCAAAGAAGGTGAGGCAACTCCTGACGTCGCCCCCGCTCAGCGTGTGGCGAGTGGTGACACCATCGATGTACAAGCCAAAGAGAAATCAGGCACCCATTAATTTTATCGGCCGACATGTTGTCGGCCATGCTCATTTGGCAATCTGAACAACATGCTTGACGTCAGCTTTACTGAACTACTTGTGGTGGGCGTCGTGGCGCTTGTGGTTATCGGCCCTGAGCGCCTGCCTAAGGTCGCCCGTACACTTGGACACCTTGTCGGCCGTGCGCAACGCTATGTGAATGACGTCAAGACAGATATCCAGCGCGAGGTCGAACTCGATGAATTCAAAAAGCTGAAGGATCAGGTGCAGGATGCCGCGCAATCTGTGCAATCTTCTCTGCAAAATACCGAAGCCTCTTTACGCAATCCAATTGAAAGCATTGAAAAAGACACCATGGACGCGTTTCATGCGACGGGCGCAGATGTCCCTGCAGATGGGGCGGCCGCGGTAAGCACGGGTGACTCCGCGTCAGCCCTTGCGCAAGCCGAGGCTGCTGAGCCGACTTTTCATAAAGTAGCGCCTTATGTCACGATTGGCGGCGGGCCAAGCACCGAAAGTCTGGCTTCTGCCGACGAACAAACTACTTCCTTAGTCGTCAAGCCTTACAGAACCATCATCGCGTCGACCCCGACCCAGCTCGAAATTGACGGCGTGTCCGCAACGGCTGCAACATCTACGCCCGGATCAAAAACGTGAGCACCACAGAAGACAAGCAAGAAACAGGTGAGACGTTCATGTCCCATCTGATTGAGCTCAGAACAAGACTGTTGCGAGCTGTTGTAGCTGTTTTAGTCGTTTTTGTAATTTTATTTATCTACCCAGGCGCGTCGATCATTTATGACCTGCTGGCAGCACCGATGCTTGCATCCTTGCCAGAAGGCACGCGCATGATTGCAACGGGTGTGATTACACCTTTCATGGTGCCCGTCAAAGTCACCATGATGGCGGCGTTTGTGATTTCCTTGCCGATTGTTCTCTATCAGGCTTGGGCTTTTGTAGCGCCTGGTCTATACAAGCATGAGCAGCGTTTAGCACTGCCCTTGATTGTCTCGAGTTCTTTGTTGTTTATGGCGGGCATGGCATTTTGCTACTTTGTCGTATTCAAATCCGTATTCAGCTTTATTGCTTCTTTTGCGCCGCAGTCGATTACCCCGGCGCCTGACATCGAGGCCTATCTAAGCTTTGTGATGACAATGTTTTTGGCTTTCGGTGTGACCTTCGAAGTACCCGTTGTCGTGGTGTTGCTTGTGCGCATGGGGATTGTGTCTGTCCAGAAGCTCAAAGACGCCCGAGGATATGTGGTGGTTGGCGCGTTTGTCATCGCTGCCGTGGTCACGCCTCCCGACGTAGTCAGCCAGTTTATGCTCGCAGTTCCATTATGTGTGCTGTACGAAGTCGGCTTGCTGGTTGCGCGTGGCATCAAACCTCGTAAACCTGATGAGACCTCAGAAAACGAATCTGAAACGCCTGCAAACTAAACCAGCCCATACGCCATTTGTTGTAGTTGTTGATATGTTTGGAAGCCATTATCAGCTTGGCAATCGAAAATTCACTACAATTAATTACAAGAAATCTCTTGTTGTTGCTTGCATTACGGTATATCTTTTTGCGTTGACAACACGCTACTGATAAACAGCAGTCTGATCAGGCAACTGAATAGCTATGGCTGTTCTGTGCTTACCAATATGGTTTGGTAAGAAGGACTTAAAGGTACTATCGTGCTCGCACACCGTCTCAAACAAGCTCGACTCCGCGCCGGTCTTTCCCAGGAAAAACTCGGCAAACTCGCTGGTATTGATCCCATGTCTGCCAGCGCACGAATGAATCAATACGAGCGAGGCAAGCACTCGCCCGATTACCAGTTAATGTGCCGTGTCGCTGAAATTTTAAAAATGCCTGTCAGCTGGTTTTATACAGAAGACGAAGAGCACGCGCGTCTGCAGGAAGTTTTTTATCTTCTCGGACCGACAGAGCGCAGACTACTTTTGATTCAAGCAGAATCATCTTTGGCTGCGAGTAGTTCAAAGACTGGCGATACGCCCGAGCAAACAGCTTAAAGTCAAAAAGGAGAAACGATAGTTTCTCCTTTTTTCTATTTAGGTCTTGTCGGACGCAGGCCTGCAAGCACATTCAGCCGAATCTGTTTTCCGCTTCTGTAGACACCCAACTCAATTACTTGCCCTGGCGAAGTCGACGCAATTCGGGACAAAAGTTGGTTTGTGTTGCTGACAGGGATCCCATCCATGGTCTGCACGATATCGCCAACCTTCATTCCACTTTTGGTAGCGGGACCATCGCGCAACATGCCCGCAATAATGACACCAGAGCTCTGCTCCAGGCCAAAGGCGCGCGCAAGATCAGTAGTCATATCCTGCGGTTCAATACCAAGCCAACCACGCTTCACATAGCCCTGGCTGACAATCTGCTCCATCACTTGCTGTGCTGCACGTGCCGGCACTGCAAAGCCGATCCCCAATGATCCGCCGCTCTTTGAATAAATTGCTGTGTTGATCCCAATCAATCGCCCCTGCACATCAATCAACGCACCGCCAGAATTTCCAGGATTGATCGCGGCATCGGTCTGAATAAAGTTTTCGTAAGTATTGATGCCTAACCCTCCCCGACCCAGTGCGGAAACAATTCCCATCGTAATCGTCTGACCGACGCCAAACGGATTACCAATCGCCAGCACGACGTCTCCAACTCTTGGCACCTCGGTTGAAGCAAAGGTAATCACCGGCAAGTCTTTAAGCCCAATTTGCAATACTGCCAGATCAGTATCTGCATCGACGCCGACTACTTTTGCGGGTGATTGCCTGCCATCATTGAGCGCGACTAAAATCTCATCGGCCCCATCAATCACATGCAGGTTCGTCAGGATGTAGCCTTGGTCAGACACCAGTACACCAGAGCCAAGGCTTGTTGTTTTTTGCTGCTGGTTAAAACCAGGCATTTGCTCAAAAAAACGCCGTAATATTGGGTCTGCAGGCATGATGATGCGCGGAACTGCGACTCGTTTAGTCGTGTGGACATTCACCACTGCGGGGGCCGAGCGTGCAACCGGCTCAGCATAAGAATTCGATAGACCTGTCTCAAACGTTTGGCGCGCCTGGGGGCTAGGCAGTCTGCCCGAGACAGTATCAGGTGAAGACTTGCGCAGCCATTCTGGGCGCAAGGTCAACACCACGAATAAAATAGCCAGACAAACCGTGACGGTTTGGGCAAACAGCAACCAGATTCGACGCATCACTTGACCGGAAAAATTATGCAAAATGTTTCAACGCGCGAACTATGTGGCTGGATTGATTCCACGCTTAAGTCGGCGTCGTTCAATGATTATTGCCCGAACGGCCTACAAGTCGAAGGCAAAACTCAGGTCACACATATTATCGCGGGCGTGACAGCAAGCGAAGCCTTAATTGACGCCGCGATTTCATGTGGCGCCGATACACTGCTAGTGCATCACGGCTGGTTCTGGAAAGGCGAAGACCCTCGGGTACGTGGCACACGAAAAACCCGACTCGCCAAACTGCTAGCACACGACATTAATCTTCTGGCATATCACCTGCCGCTAGATGCTCACCCCCTTTTGGGAAACAACGCGCAACTCGCTAGAGTGTTGGGACTGGTCCCTGACCGTCAGTCTTTACCCGACATAAACAATTGCGACAACAATCCGGTCGTGACGGTTGGGGCAAACAATCTGATCTGGCTCGGCTCTATGCCCGGCGCCGACACATTAGGTCAGGTCGCGCGACAAACCGAACAGCGCCTGCAGCGCCAACCGCTCGTCATTGGCGATCCGGACATGGCAATTAAAAATATTGGCTGGTGCACAGGTGCCGCGCACAGCATGTTGAGCGAAGCGATTGATGCGGGGGTGGACTGTTTTATTACCGGTGAAATCTCAGAGCCAGTGGTGCATCTGGCGCGTGAGGCTGGAGTCGCCTTCATTAGTGCGGGACATCACGCCACAGAGCGCTATGGTGTGCAGGCGCTGGGCAATGAAATCGCCCGCATATTTAATATTCGGGTCGATTTTGTTGATATCGACAACCCTGTATAACCTGCAGGGGCCGCGTATGTATTACTGTTTATTTTTAAGTAAATCGCGGATTTCACGCAGTAATGCAACGTCTTCGGGCACGGGTGGCGCTTCTTTTTCTGACTCAATCCGTGCACGTGCTGTATTGATGACCTTGACCATCCAGAAAATGATGAACGCCAGCAAGATAAAATTGATCACAATCGTCAAAAAGTTACCCCAGGCAAACACGGTTGCGCCAGCGCGGGTGAGCTCAGCGTAGGTTTCGGGACCTGAATAGCTGGCTGGGCGGGATAACACCAGATATTTATTGGTGAAATCTACTGACCCGCCAACTAAAAAGTTAACAACAGGCATCACAATATCTTTAACAACCGACTCGACAATTTTGCCAAATGCGGCACCCACAATCACACCAACGGCGAGGTCGACGACATTGCCACGGACGGCAAATTCACGAAATTCCTTAAAAAAACCTTTACTTTGGCTCATTTGTTATTCCTCTTTGTGTATGCCACGTGGCTAGCGCTATAATAATGGGTTAAGGGAATATGTAACAAGCTTAGGTTAGGCAACAACAAGGATAGGAAGATGAGTCAGGATTCGATTGTGCATGACGACGAAGGCGCGGTTCCCCCCACGCTGCCGTCCGACCCCTCGCGCCGTTTCTGGATTGGCACAACCTGTGCCATGGGCGGAGCGGTTGGCGTAGCCACTGCAGTCCCCTTTGTCAGTACATTCGCGCCCTCTGAGCGCGCTCGTGCTGCTGGCGCTCCAGTAGAAGTAGATGTCAGCACGATGACCCCAGGTGAAATGCGCACGATCGAGTGGCGCGGCAAACCTGTCTGGCTCATCCGCCGCACAAAAGAACAACTTGACGCGCTCCCGTCGAACGACCCCGAGCTTGCTGACCCGAACTCAACCCGTCCTGGTTTTACCCCGCCGTATGCCAAAAATGGCTGGCGTTCACGTAAGCCCGAGATGTTTGTTGCTGTAGGTATTTGTACACACCTGGGTTGCTCACCGACACCAAAATTCCAGACCGGGCCACAGCCTAGCCTGCCCAATAACTGGGACGGTGGATTCCTGTGCCCTTGCCATGGCTCTACTTTCGATATGGCAGGTCGTGTGTACAAAAACAAACCCGCGCCTGACAATCTCGAAGTACCGCCTTACCAATACCTAAGCGACACCCGCATCATTGTCGGGGTTGATGAGAACAACAAGGCCTAACCGGCCTTTGATCCCCACTGCAACACGACACTGAACAAGGAGCCATTTCATGGCTGGCGATAAAACCGTCGAAACGACAGGACTAGTTGGCTGGATAGACCGCCGCTTTCCGTTGACGTCTACCCTGAAAGCGCATGTAACCGAATACTATGCGCCTAAGAACTTTAACTTCTGGTACTTTTTTGGCTCCTTAGCCACTCTCGTACTGGTATTGCAAATTGTGACCGGTATTTTTCTGGTCATGCACTACAAACCTGATGCTTTACTGGCTTTCCAGTCAGTCGAATACATCATGCGTGAGGTACCAGGCGGCTGGTTTATCCGCTACATGCACTCCACCGGCGCCTCGATGTTTTTTGTCGTGGTCTACCTGCATATGGTGCGTGCGCTGATTTACGGTTCATACCGTAAACCACGCGAATTAGTCTGGATTTTCGGCGTTGGCATCTTTTTGTGCCTGATGGCAGAAGCCTTCTTCGGCTACCTCCTGCCCTGGGGTCAGATGTCATTCTGGGGTGCGCAGGTGATTGTGAACCTGTTCTCAGCGATTCCTTTCATTGGTCCCGAGCTGTCAATCTGGATCCGTGGTGACTATGTTGTGTCAGACGCGACCCTCAACCGCTTCTTTGCATTCCATGTCATCGCAATCCCCCTGGTTCTGCTGGGTCTGGTTGCTGCACACCTGGTTGCTCTGCACGAAGTTGGCTCAAACAATCCTGACGGCGTTGACATTAAGGCCAAGAAAGACAAGTACGGTCGCCCTCTGGATGGCATTCCCTTCCATCCGTTCTACACTGTGCATGACATTCTGGGCGTAGCTGGTTTCCTGATTATTTTCATGGCGATCATTTTCTTCGCACCTGAAATGGGTGGCTACTTCCTCGAATTCAACAACTTCATCCCGGCCAACCCGCTGGTAACACCTCTGCACATCGCTCCGGTCTGGTACTTCACACCGTTTTATTCGATGTTGCGTGCAACGACCGACGACTTTACCTGGGTGCTGGCAGGCTGTGCAGTGCTCGCTGCGATCGTGATGTTCCTGCGTCACAAGGGTCTGGTCAAACTGATTGTTCCGGTTGTCCTGCTAGTAGTCGCAGTCCTGTTGCGCGGCATTGATGCCAAGTTCTGGGGTGTGGTTGCAATGGGCGGTGCGGTTGTGCTGCTGTTCTTCCTGCCCTGGCTGGATTACAGCCCGGTTAAATCGATTCGCTATCGTCCCGGCTGGCACAAAGTTCTGTACGGCATTTTCTTTGCGAACTTTGCTGTGCTCGGCTACCTCGGTACACAGGCACCAACGGACATCTTCAACCTCATCTCGCAAATTGGTACGCTCATTTACCTGGGCTTCTTTTTCCTGATGCCGGTCTGGAGTCGTCTCGGTACGTTCAAAACGGTCCCTGACCGTGTGACGTTCCACGCCCATTGAGCTTAAACTTTAATTACGGAATGACCATGATCAAGAAGCTGCTTTGTGCTCTTGCCCTGATGATCACCTGCACTGGGGCTTACGCCTCAGGCGGTGGATATACGCTCGACAAAGCGCCTGACCGTGTCAACGATCTCGCGTCTTTGCAGAATGGTGCAAAATTATTCGTCAACTACTGTCTGAATTGCCATAGCGCATCTTCAATGCGTTACAACAAGCTCACAGATATTGGCCTGACTGACCAGCAAATCAAAGAAAGTCTGCTGTTTACTGGCGAGAAAGTGGGTGACCTGATGGTCGGCTCTTTGTCAGCAAAAGACGGTAAAGCCTGGTTTGGTGTTCCACCGCCAGACCTATCGGTGATTGCACGTGCAAAAGCCCAAAGCGCAAGCGTAACAGGCGCAGATTACATCTACACCTACTTGCGTACCTTCTACCGTGATACGTCAAAGCCAACTGGCTGGAATAACCTTGCGTTCCCTAACGCAGGTATGCCACATGTACTGTGGGAGCGTCAGGGACCACGTTCAATGACCGAAATCTCCATGCATCAGCACGAAGCTGCTGGTGAGAAAGGTGGTCATGGTCATGCTTCGTGGGAGCGTGTCACAACGACTTTTGATGCTGCAGGCTATGCAACGTCAAAAACTGAAGAAGTCAAAGACTACAACGGTAACCCTTCAACGGTCTATCAGTTCAAAGCCGCAGATGCTGCACGCTCAGCAGCCTATGACAATGATATAGCTGACCTGACTGCATTCATGACATGGATGTCTGAGCCAGTCCAGCAAACGCGTAAAAAGATTGGTGTTTGGGTCATGCTGTTCTTAGGCCTGTTCTTAGTTGTTGCCTGGCGCCTGAACGCTTCCTACTGGAAGCACGTCAAGTAAGTATTATTTCCGGGCCAGCGTCTGCTTGTTGCTGACGCTGGCCTTTCGCTTTTATTCGCGTTAATTTTTAGGACGGATTTCCATCATGATGGTCCTTTACTCCGGAACCACCTGCCCTTTCTCACATCGCTGCCGCTTTGTGTTGTTTGAAAAAGGTATGGATTTTGAAATCCGCGATATCGATCTCTACAACAAGCCTGAAGACATCGCCGTCATGAACCCTTACGGCCAGGTGCCAATCCTGGTCGAACGTGATCTGATTCTTTATGAATCAAATATCATTAATGAATATATTGATGAGCGTTTCCCCCATCCACAGCTGATGCCTGCAGATCCAGTCATGCGAGCGCGCACACGTCTGTTTTTGTATAACTTTGAAAAAGAGTTGTTCATTCACGTTGCCGCGCTCGAAGATCGTGCCGCACGTCATGATGAAAAGCGTCTTGATATCGCGCGTGCCGCCGTTCGTGACCGTCTCTCGCAACTCGCCCCCTTGTTGTTGAAAAACAAATACATGCTGGGTGAAGAGTTCTCGATGCTGGACGTCGCGATGGCACCATTGTTGTGGCGCCTGGATCACTACGGTATTGAACTACCTAAAACTGCAGCTCCGATCCAAAAATATGGCGAACGTATTTTTTCACGTCCAGCCTATATCGAAGCACTGACCCCGTCAGAAAAGGTCATGCGTCGTTAATTTGACGCGACTCTCCATCCATAGGGATCGTCAAAAATTATGGCTGAGACTTCCACCAAACCGTACATGATTCGTGCTTTGCACGAGTGGTGTACGGACAATGGTTACACCCCACAGATCGCTGTTCAGGTTGATGCCAACACGATGGTGCCACCCGCGCATATTCGTGACGGTCAAATCACGCTGAATATCGGCTCACTGGCGACCAATCGGCTTGTCATCGGTAACGATGCCATTGAGTTTCAAGCACGCTTTAGCGGTGTGACTGAAAATCTCTATGTCCCCATTGGGGCGGTGACGGCTATCTATGCCCGTGAAACGGGTGCAGGGATGGGGTTTGAGGTTGAAGTGGGCAGTACGCCTGACAATGCTGCGACAGCAAGCTTTGGTGGGGGCGTGCAGCATGCGCAGTCCAAACCTGGTGAATCAGCAACAAAAGAGTCCGTCACACCCACGGAGCCGGATCCTAAGCGCCCAAAACTCACTATTGTGAAATAAATTTAGCGCTTGAGGCATCCTGCTTCGGATGCCGATGCCTATGCAGACCTCAGGCCTGCTATGACCTTAAGGTTTGCAAGCAGGTGTCAGCGCCAAACCATTGGGTGTCACGACTCGTTGATGGGAATACTCTTCACAAGGCAGTCGCCTCAGTATTTTTTTCGCAGGGGTGTCTCCCTTGAGGCCTGTGACGTAATTAGAAATACTTTGATCAGCAAATACTGAGCCAACAGTGAGGCAACGACCCGATTGGGCTGACTGGCAAGCAGACAAGAATGTTGTGTAGTTTTCAAATCCCTGCGCAAGGTAGTCTGTAACGACAAGCGAATACATCCGCTCAGGCTGAATAGGTTGCCATTCAGCTGTACGGTGGTTCTTGACCTCTACCCGACTAAATCTCTCACCGCGGGGTCGGGTCAAATCAAGATCCCAACGCAAGCCACTGGCATAGGGATGCGAGCCATCGGAGCGCTTGAGATCGAGCCAGTTTGCGACACCCTCTTCCATAGACGTCACAATTTCTCGACCCGTCAACTTAAGGAGATAAAGTTCATTGGTAAAAGGCTGGAGCGTGAGGATGGTCGCATTTGTCAAAATCAAGTCATTTTGACCGTCAGTTTCTAGCGCAACCCTCACGTTACCCGCGTTGATCAGGCCGATATCTGCAATACCCGCCTCATAGGCAAGCCGAAATGCTTCGGCAACAACCTGTGCAGCGTCGCTGCCCGCTGCGCGTTTTTCGACTCCCTGACATATGGGACCACCTTTATTTGTCGTGCCAGGCACCCTCACCAAGCACAAAGACTGGTCAGCCTGTAATTTACCCAGTTCAATGTTGTTATGCTGTTCGTAAAGCAGGTCATACGGCTGCAGGCGAGTGAGAAACTCTGGCGAATCAAACGCAACGCGAACGGAAGCCTCTCGCATCAGAAAATCTGTTGTCGTAGTGTGAGCTAGTCCGCTAAGCGTTTCCCACTTTCCTTGGGTATTCACGCGGCTAAACGTCGGTCCAAGTACCAGTGAGGCTTGGCCAGAACAAGACTGCACAACACCCTCAGGGTTGAAAGACACGCTCATTAAGGCGTATACCTTTGAGTATTCCCACGCCTGTCCGATGCAAACCATCTCTCCAGATTTATTTTTTAAGACGGTCGGATATGGACCTTGAGAATTTTTAACCCCAACCGCGCTGAAATCACCTAGCAGCGTATGAGAGTCTCCACCAATAATGACGTCAAGGCCGGACAACTGACTGGCGAGTTTCAAATCCTGTTCATATCCAAGGTGTGACATCAACACAATGTGACGCACGCCAAGCTTATTCAGCGTATCAATCGCTCTTTGCGCCGCTGGCGCTTCGTCTTCAAATACCGTTGTGGCTAATGGCCGCGAACTCGACTGGGTTTTGCCCTTGACCGTCAGTCCAATAATGCCTACTTTTACACCATCGACTTCTTTCACTATAAAAGGCTGGATGTAGGGTCGACCACCAACAGGATTAAGTGGAGTACCTAATGCAGGTAATACATTTGCACTGAGGACGGGTGTTGAACATAGAGGATCTTGTTGCAGGAAATCCAGGAAGTTTTTTAATTCACTCTCGCCACCATCGAATTCATGGTTCCCCAGAGCAAACGCATCAAAGCAAACGACATTCATCGCTTCGGCATCAGTCTTACCCTTAAAAAAGGTGAAATAAGGTGTTCCCACTAAGGCATCACCTGCATGCAGCTTCAATAAATGCGGAACACTGTCCTGGGTCTGCTTAAATAAAGTAGCCAACCTGCCAAAGCCACCTAATTCCACCCTGGTCGGAATACCCTGGATTTCCAAAACTTGAGAAAAGGGTCGTAAATTGGAATGGTGGTCGTTGATATGTGCGATGTTGAGTTCAAATGCCAGAACCGGCTGCACCATGGCGCAAATCAGAACGAATGAGCAAAATAGCTTGCCAAACCCAAAACAGCTTTTCATGTTCTGTTCTCGAAATATAGATTTGTAGTAAATACTAAATTTTGAAGGGGTCAGCAACCTTAACGTTGCTGTGAAACAAAAAAAATGCCCGTATTAAACGGGCATTTTATGTATAGTGTGGTGCCCTCTGAGAGATTTGAACTCCCGACCTTCGGTTTACAAAACCGCTGCACTACCACTGTGCTAAGAGGGCAACGTGTGAATGAAATTAACTAAAATCAATCAGACAGCAGATATTGTAAATGAACATTGCGGTGTTTCAAAATCACCCTGAAAACGGAGTTTTCGATCGTAAGGAAAGTTAGTTCACAGTACGCGTCTAAAGATATTATCTTTGAGCACAAACTGATGCCAGAGTGCGGCAGCTGCGTGCAAACCGACCAGGATATAAACAAATGTAGCGCCGGTCTCATGGATATTTTTAAGCGAACGAGACAGTACGGCATCCGCTCCAAATGGCGGCACCAACACAAAACCATACAGATCTACAGGCTTGCCTGCCAGCAATACGCTCGCAATACCCAGGATTGGCATAGCAATCATCAGGCCGTATAGCGCCAGATGCGTCAAGCGGGCACTGGTTTGCATCCAGCGTGCGCCTGGAACTGGAGCCGGTGCATGAGATAGACCGCGCGTCAGCAATCGCAGGGTCATCAGAACCAATACGGAGAACCCGGCAGCATAATGAGACGTTCGCAAAAACAAACGACCTGGTGTGCCTTTTGCATAGATATCTTGCAACTCAATGGTCAAGACTGCGAGAACAACCGCCAGCAATACCAACCAATGCAAGGTACGAAGCACCGCGTTATAACGCTGATCACTGGCTAAAGAACTATTCATCGAATTTTTCACGCGTCAACCTATTGAATCTGAACAACTTAAATAATTTACAGCGCACCTATCGCATGCGGCAAAATCTATTATCCAAGCATATCCTACTTACCCGTCATCAGGGTGTAAGGGATTATTTGTTAAGATTATGAAATTCACTAGTTATTTCAAGCATTTGGAGCAAGAATGAGTCTCGCAAACGTCACACCGGGCAAAAATCTCCCGCACGATTTCAACGTCGTCATCGAAATTTCAGCAAACGCCGATCCGATCAAATACGAAGTCGATAAAGAATCCGGCGCTTTGTTTGTGGATCGTTTTATGGGTACTGCTATGCATTACCCATGCAATTATGGCTATATTCCTCAAACAATCGCTGGAGATGGTGACCCAGTCGATGTGTTGGTAATGACACCTTTTCCGATCATTCCAGGCGCAGTGGTACGTTGCCGCGCACTTGGCATGCTTAAGATGTCCGACGAGGGCGGCGAAGATGCGAAACTACTCGCAGTCCCTGTAGACAAGCTACTGCCACTGTATAGCCACATCAAAACACTGGCGGATGTCTCTGAGCTCACACTCAAACAGATTCAACATTTCTTTGAGCACTACAAAGATCTCGAACCTGGTAAATGGGTCAAGGTGCTAGGCTGGGGCGACATCGCTGACGCGCACAAAGAAATTACTGATGGCCTCGCGGGCTATCAGGCTGAACACAAAGCCTAAGACCTGGCACGTGTAAAAGATTTAAATTTATTAACACCCCCCCATTCGACACTGTTGCATGGGGGGGTTAATGTCGCGCTAACAATGTCGTGCTCATTCAATACGAATAATTTTGCCTTACATCGACTGCCGCAATAAATCTGCGTATTCCTCAACCGTCGCGATGCGAGGATTCGTGAAATGGCAGTGATCTTTCATCGCGGACTCGATCGCTTTGGGGAACATGTCCTCGGTTACACCCATTGCAGCGAGCCCAGAGGGCAAGCCGAGACGCTGATTCAAAGCTTTCACGGCAGGTGCCACATCACTGGGCTGCGCAACGCCAATGGTCTGTGCCAAGCGTTCAAGCTTTTTGGCTTTTTGCATCGACTCAACACTTGAGTTGAATGTAATCACTGCGGGCAAAAACATCGCGTTCAGTGTGCCGTGATGCAGGCGAGGATTCATGCCCCCAAGCGCATGGCTCAGGCTATGTACTGCGCCCAGGCCTTTCTGGAACGCCAGGGCACCCTGCGTGGACGCACTCATCATATGCAGACGTGCCTCGCGATCGTGTGGGGTTTTTGTCGCACGTTCGATATGCGCCCAACCACGCCACAAGCCATCCAGCGCGATACCCTCTGCGGGGAAATTCATAGCGGGAGACATAAATGTTTCAAAACAATGCGTGATCGCATCCATTCCGGTGGCAGCGGTCAGCATTGCAGGCAAATCAAACGTCAGTTCAGGATCACAGATTGCCACTTTAGGTACGATAAAAGGAGAAAGGATTCCAACCTTACGGCCATCGGCCAGTATCAGCATCGCACCTCGGCCCACTTCGCTACCTGTCCCTGCCGTGGTCGGGATCGCAATCACCGGTGCAGTCGCAGCAGTAATACGCGCGACGCCACCTTCTACTACAGCAAAGCTCTTGAGCTCACCCGTATGGGTTGCCATCACCGCAACCGCTTTGGCAAGATCCATCGCCGAACCACCACCTACGGCGATCAACCCGTCGTACTGACCTGTGCGATAGAGCGCGAGCGCCTCAAGCACTGCGGCCTCATGCGGGTTAGGAGGCGTCTGATCGTATATGCCCACATCGTCTTTATTTTTGAGATGTGCCAGCACGCGATCAATCAGTCCCGCCGAGCGCACACCTGCGTCCGTCACAATCATCGGGCGTTTGAGGCCAAAACGCTCGCATTCTGCTTGAATGAGCGCCACAGCGCCAAAATCGAGCTGGATTTGTGTGATGTAGTTAATCAGTGCCATATGCGCAATCTCCATTATTTTTAAAGTGATTTATTGTTCTTCATCATAAATGATTCTGAGTGCGTGGTTGTATCCATACTCTGATAGCGGGAGTAAAATTTGCAATCAATTTCGGAGAATCCTCTTGACTCACTCAACGCGCACGACGCGACCACTCATCACACTCACCTGTGCTCTGCTGTTAGGTCTGAGCCTATCTGCTCAGGCTCAAGGTCTGAAAACAAACTCAGGTAGTTTTGGCAGTGGCTGGCAAGTCGGTGGCGCCAGCGGTGACACGGGAGGCGGATACGGCTCGACAGGCTCAGGTGCGAGCACGGACTCCGCTGGGTCGCCAGCAAGCGCCTATGGGAGCTACTCAGGCAGCTCACACAGTGCGGGGACGACGGGCAGTGCGACGAGCAACTATGGCGGCTACAGCAGCGCGTATGGCAGCACATCAGCGCCATCCGCAAGTACATTACCTTCCACCAGTACAGACAGCCCGTATTCCGCACCGCGCAGCGCCGGGGGCGGGTTACGAGCACAATAGTTTTACTAAATAAAAAATTAAAAATTACGGAGTCAAACATGGCAGCTGGCACCCCGAATATGAAAGCCCACGAGAGCCTCGCCGCTCTCGATGCGCGGTACGTAAACATTGCAGAAATGGAGTGGGCGCCCTCTCCGTTCGAAGGCATTCAGACGAAAATTCTCTATTCGGATCCTGACACAGGGCTGTCCACTATATTGTTCAAAATGGCCCCTGGCGCTGTCGTGCCGGATCACATTCATACGGCTATCGAGCAAACCTACATGCTCGAGGGGAGTCTTGAGGATGATCAAGGTGCCTGCACCGCGGGTAACTATGTCTGGCGGCCAGGCGGCAATCGCCATGTCGCGCACGCACCCAATGGGGCACTGTTTATCTCGATGTTCATGAAGCCAAATCAATTCATGGCTGGAACTAAGTTTTTTACTGAAAAAAAGTAATGTAATTCACGCGTAGTTCAGTCTTCGGACCAGTTCATGAGTTCCGCCAGCCGGTGAATCACCCAACCGGCTTCGGCGGCATTGACACCCACATCCGTCGTTGTCAGCCCCTGAAGCATGCGCTCAAGCACATCTGCCTCGGTGATGCCGAGCTCCCAGAGCTTATTGCCTGCCGGCTCGGTCAGCATGCCGGCCAAGTCCTCGCAAAAATCATAGCGCTCATAAATATGCTCTTTTGTTGCACTGGGCTTCGTGCGTCCCGGCTCTACAAATAAGGCTATAAATGACGGCGGGACAATGATCTGATAGTCGTCGGTCATGTATGAATCACTATGGATGAATTGGTCACTACAGTATATTGGCTTATGCCATACACAAAGTACGCTTATTTTTAAGGAATGCTGCCATGTCAGATCCTCATATTGAAATAAAGCAATTTTCTGTTGCGCTAAGTGATGGTGCGAATATTGCTGTCACCATCCAAGGCACCGGGGACGCGCTGCTATGTATCAGTGGGCTGGGCGGCACAGCGGGCTTTTGGAATCCTTGCATGCCCGCCTTTGCATCAAAAAATCAAACTATTTCACTCGATCAGCGCGGCATCGCGGGTAGCACACGTGGTTCAGCCGCCTGCACGATTGAGCAGCTCGCCGCCGACTGTTTTGCTGCGCTGGATGCCTGTGGTGTGCGCACAGCTAAAGTGATCGGCCACTCAACGGGTGGCTGTATCGCCCAAACTATGGCGCTTACGCTTCCCGAGCGCGTGCAAGCGCTCGTATTGAGCGGCACCTGGGCTCGCCCCAATCGCTACATGCAAGAACTATTCAAATTACGACTCGGGCTGCTACAGAGCAATCCTATGGAGTATGCGTCGTCGGCCGCATTTTTATCTTATGAATCGGCCTGGCTCAATGCCAATTGGTCGATCTATGAATCTGCAGTTGCAGGGGCGCCGATCGAGGCGCCTGCTCAACATATCATTCAGGAAAGAATCCATGCGCTGATGGAGTTTGACCGTAAGGATGAACTCAAACAGTTAAAAATGCCCTGCCTGATTCTCGGTGCACGCGATGACCTGATGATCCCGAGTTTTCTTCAGGAGGAGCTCGCAGCCGCCATACCGGGATCTGAACTGCAAATATTTAATCATGGCGGTCATTTTTTCCCACTTTCCCGCAAAGAGGGTTTCACACATACCATCCTTAAATGGATAGAGACCCTCTCTTAAATCCTGCATTCGCGCTCAACATCTCGAGCTAAGCGCTCTTTCTCATCAAAATAGATGGGCACTGTTGTCACCAGTCATTCTTTCTCTCATAATCGACCGATCGATATCACAGACTAATCACTACAGGAATCGCATCAATCATGATCAAGGCAGCAATCGTCGGTATGGGCCACTGGGGCCAGAATCTGGTTAAAAGCGTACAAGGTGTGAGCACAAGCATTCAGTTTGTTGCGGGCGCAACCCGTACCCCTGCAAAAGCGACAGAATTCGCACAGCTTCACAATATAAAAATGGGTGATAGCTATGAAGCGCTGCTCGCTGACCCTGCGATTGATGCCGTGGTGCTTGCGACGCCACACTCCATGCACACGGACCAGATCGTTGCCGCCGCCCGCGCAGGCAAACATGTGTTCTGTGAAAAACCCCTAGGTTTGGATCACGCCAGTACCAAGCGCGCCGCCGATGCTGCAGCCCAACACAATATCGTCTTGGGTGTCGGCTACAACTGGCGTTTTCAACCCGCCCTGCAGGAAATCCGTCGCATGATCGACGATGGTCGTCTCGGTAAAGTCATGCATATTGAGGGCAACTTTTGTGGTCCAAGCGCCTATCGCTTTCCAAAAGGTCACTGGCGTCATGCGGGAGATGAGTCTCCCGCAGGTGGCATGACCGGGCGTGGGGTGCATGTGATTGATGCCATGATGTATCTCGCGGGTCCGATCGATCAAGTCACCGCACAGAGTTTACGTATAGCGCAAGACTTTGGCTCGGATGACACCACCTCGATGCTGCTGCATTTCGCGGGTGGCTCGACCGGTTATCTGGGCACGGTCATTGCGACAGCAGAAACATGGCGTATGCAGGTATTTGGCTCAAACGGTTGGGTCCAGGTG
>CAIPID010000346.1 GCA_903865015.1 uncultured beta proteobacterium
AATTCGCGTAATACTTCTTCGGTATGTTGCCCTAGTCTGGGAGCTGGACGTCGCACGGTGCCAGGCGTGTCACTGAATTTGATCGGTAATCCCGCCATTTTCATCATGCCTAGCCCAGTGAGCTCAATTTCCTCTATCATTTTGCTTTCAAGAACCTGCGGTTGAACAACGACCTTGTCGATTTTGTTGATCGGCGAGCAGGGAACTTCATTTTCTTTTAGTTTTTTCAGCCAGTAATCGATTGGTTGCTCCTGGATGACACTGGCAATCATCGGGATGAGAACAGGACGGTTGGTTGCTCTGGATTTCGGATCAATAAATCTGGGATCGACCAGCCATTCGGGCTTTTCCAGTGTTGCGCATAACCCTCGCCACATTTTTTGATTAAAGGCGGAGATGACAATCCAGTCATCGCTGCATTGATACGCGCGATAGGTCGGACTGGTGAGTGCGCCGCTACCGCTGGGGCCGGGGACTTCGCCGCTTGCGAAGTAGCGCGTAAAGAAATGCGCAAGCATGGAGATCTGCCCCTCGAGTAAGGAAGTATCGACACGCTGGCCTTTCCCTGTCATATTCCTGACCTGTAGCGCCATCAAGACGCCAATCGTCGTGAACATTCCTGCTCCCACGTCGGCAACTGACATGCCCATTTTTGCTGGGCTACCTTCCGGGTCTCCCGTGATACTCATGCCGCCAGAGTAGGCTTGCATGAATAAGTCATTCGCAGGCTCCGCACTCAAGGGACCTTTTGCGCCAAACCCACTAACTGCACAATAAATTAACTTTGGATTGTCGCGAGACAAGCTCTCGTAGTCCAAACCCAGCCGGTCTAGCGCACCGAGTCGATAATTATGAACAAAAACGTCGGCATCCAGAATCAGTTCACGTGCGATCTTTACGCCTTCGGGCGTTTTTAAATCCAGCGCAACGCCACGTTTATTGCGATTCGCAGCGGCGTAGTAATAGCTCATCGCATCATGAAAGTAGGGGGACCAGGCGCGACTGTCGTCACCCACCTCCGTGCGCTCGATCTTGATGACATCTGCGCCATAGTCGCCAAGCATCATTGCGCAAAACGGCCCTGCCATGGCTACGCCTATTTCGACGACTTTGATGCCCGTCAGCGGGCCTTTAGATAAGTCATGATTGCTTTGCACGCTGTTTGTCTCCGTATTTTATTTTTTCAACTGCGCCCAATTCGTATGCTGGGCGTCAGTTTTACTTCAAACTAAGTATTAGGATAGTAATTGCGCACCATCAACAGCAATATTCTGACCTGTCACCCAGGAGGCAAGATCGCTTGCTAAAAATGCAGCAACGTTTGCAACTTCTTGAGGTGTACCAAAGCGCCCAGAGGGTATGCGTGCCAGGGTGCTTTCGTAGAGTTTTGGATTATTTTGTTTTGCCTGATCCCACACGCCACCTTCGAAAAAAATCGAACCTGGTGATATGCAATTCACTCGAATACCCTTTGTGGCTAATGCCAGTGCTTGCGTTTTGGCGTGTTGGTTGATCGCAGCCTTGACTGCACCATACGGTGGGTTGCGAACACTGGCTTTCATGCCTGCCGTCGAGGTGATGTGAATAATACTGCCACCTTGTTTTTCGAGATAAGGGTAGGCAGCATGGCATGCTCTGATGGTCGCCATCAGATCGACCTGTATACCCAGACCCCAACCAAGTTCGTCATCAGAGCGACCGAACCCTGATGCGTTATTGACCAGGATATCGATTCCTCCCAAATCACTTGCCGCTTGTTCTACCCAGGTTTTGATTGCGTGTTCATCCGCAAGATCGCAAGCATGCGCGCTGACGGTATGTCCGTATGCACGAAGTTTTTTCGCTGCTTCTTGTAAGGGCCCGTCGGTGCGCGCGCAAATAGCCACATGTGCACCCGCGCGAGCGAAAGCTTGAGCCATGGCAAAACCTATACCACGACTTGATCCTGCTATCAGTGCGCGTTTTCCTGTCAGGTCGATCTGCATAATTGTCTCCTCATTCTTGTGTATGAATGATTATGCCCAAAATGCAGGTCAAAGGGAAAAATTATTTATCGCGTGAGGCTAGGTTGCGCCATGCATGCGTTCGTTGGCCTCTTCATCCATTTTTGCGGATAAAGCCATTGCATCTTGCTCTGATAGCAGTTCACCTTCTGATTTAGCAATCACAGCGGCTGCAATTGAGTTACCGACGGCATTCGTTGCGGAGCGTCCCATGTCTAGAAACGTATCCACGCCTAAGATCAATAGCAAACCAGCCTCTGGAATATTGAATTGGTTGAGGGTTGCAGCAATCACGACGAGCGAGGCGCGTGGGACGCCAGCCATCCCTTTAGATGTCAGCATCAAAATAAGTAGCATCGTAATTTGTGTGCCGAGATCAAGATGGATGCCGTAGGCCTGAGCAATGAATAATGTTGCAAAGGTGCAATACATCATCGATCCGTCTAAATTGAACGAGTAACCCATTGGCATGACGAAACTGGATATTTTGCGGCTGACGCCGAACCGGTCCAGCGCAATTAAGATCTTTGGGTAGGCGGCTTCGGAGCTGGCGGTTGCGAAAGAGATCAGAAACGGTTCTCTGACATTTTTCAGAAGTACTTTGATACGTTTTCCTAGAAACAAGTAACCAATAAAAATAAGTATGCACCACAAAATGATCAGGCCAATATAAAAGTCGGCCATGAAAATAGCGAATTTCGCCAATATGCTGATGCCGTTTTCAGCCACATTTGCCGCCATTGCCGCAAGTACCGCGACCGGAGCAAATTTCATCACATAGCCGGTGATCTTGAGCATGATGTGTGAAAGGTCATCAATGGACGCGAGTAAGTTCTTACTTCTTTCCCCAATCGCAGACATTGCGATACCGAAAAACATTGAAAACACGACGATCTGAAGGATTTCATTTGTCGCCATCGACGAGACGACTGAATCAGGAATCAGATGTTTGATGAAATCTTTCAGACTGAAACTACTGACGGCTAAGTTAGCGGATGCACCAACTTCTGGTAGAGGCAGATTCAGGTGCTGACCGGGTTGCATCAGGTTTGAAAGAATAAGTCCTAACAATAAAGACATCAATGAAGCAGTGAAAAACCAGGCGAGCGCTTTCGCAAAAACACGTCCAACCGAACTCGCATCACCCATGTGCGCGATACCGACAACAAGTGTTGAGAACACCAGTGGCGCAATAATCATCTTAATCAACCGCAAAAATGCCTCGGAGATCAATGAAAAGTATCCGGCAATACTAAAAGCCATCTCAGGCGTACTAGATTGAGTGTTAATGACATAACCAATCAGAATACCGATCACCATGGCGTAGACGATGATCATGGGAGAGGTGCGTTTTTCTGTATGTTTAGCGGTGTTTGGCTGTGACATGAGTATTTCTAAGTAAATGGCTTGAGGATTCGCTCCTTTGTAACATGATGCTGGCCTTGAAATCAGCTTGCGCAACGCATAACTATTGTTAGTCGGCCCGCCATCCTTTAAAGTATGCGGAATAAATTAAATCAATAATAAATTCGAGGATACAAGGATGAGCGCAGTCTTTAGAGTGGGTAATTGCTCTGGTTTTTCAGGTGACCGGGTTGATGCGGCTGCCCCTGTGGTCGATACACTGATCGCGCTGGGTGGTCCTTGCGCTATTTTTTTTGAAACACTGGGAGAACGCACGGTCGCTCTCGCTCAGCTCGAAAAGCGCCGCGATCCCGAGCGAGGCTACGAGCCCATGCTTGAGAGACTGCTTGAGCCGATTTTGGTGCGTTGCGCAAAACACGGCATCCCGATCATTGGTAACTTTGGTGCCGCGAATCCCGCAGGTGCTGCCAAAGTCATTGCACGACTCGCGACGCGTCTTGGACTACCTGATTTAAAGATCGGAGTGGTGCACGGAGATGATGTACGCGCGCGCCTGAATCTTGATACCCATGAGGTGTATGAGGCCGATACAGGCTTAGATATGGGGGGAGGCGATGTAGTGTCTGCCAATGCCTATCTCGATGCCAAGCCTATCGTGGATGCTCTGAAAGCCGGCGCACAAATTGTTGTGACTGGACGTACGGGCGATCCCTCATTGTGCTTGGCGCCATTGATTCATCATTTTGGATGGGCCTATGACGACTGGGCCAAAATGGCAGTCGGTGCAACGGCGGGTCACTTGCTCGAGTGCGGTGCTCAGTTGACGGGTGGTTATTACTACGACCCTGGCTACAAAGATATTCCTGATCCCGCAAATATCGGTTTTCCAATCGCCGAGGTGACTGCCGAGGGTGGGCTTGTGGTGACCAAAGCAAACAGTACGGGTGGTCTTGTCAATGCCCAGATTGTTAAAGAGCAATTGTTATATGAAATCCATGACCCCAATCACTACATTACTCCTGATGTGATTCTGGATTTTTCCGATGTGACCGTGACTGAAATCGGCCGTGATCGTGTCGAAGTCAAAGGTTTCAAAGGGATCCCTGCACCACGCACAATCAAGGCGACCGTATGTTTTGATGGCGGTTGGCTGGGAGAGGGCGAGATATCCTACGCAGGTCCTAATTGCCGCGCACGCGCACGCGCTGCAGCCGATGTTCTGCTTGAACGTTTAAAAATCCGTAAGCTCGATGTGCAGGCGCGCGTTGATCTGATTGGCGTATCCAGCGTCCATGATGGTGATGGAGGTGATCAATGGCGCGCCTCTTCGCAGGAGCCTGATGATATTCGTGTCAGGCTCGCCGTTTCTGCTCGGACACAGGATGATGCTGATCAGGCTGCGCGCGAGGCTTTGGCTTTGTACTGTTGTGGACCTGCTGGAGGTGGTGGTGTGAGGTGGCGTACCACTCCTCGTATCCGAACTCAATCGTATCTCATGCTACCCAGTGATCTGGACCCAGGCTATTCACTTCATGTAGCAAAGGAGCTTGCATAATGTCAACACTTAATTCGAACAGCTCAGCTCAGACACGCGACGACGCACTGGTTACTGTCCCCCTGCATCGTGTAGCCCACGGTCGCGCGGGTGACAAAGGCAATCGTCTTAACGTCAGCATCATGCCTTACGACCCTGCATGCTTTGATCTGATCACAGCCCAGCTCAGCGAGGCGCGCGTGCTCGCGACGTATGCGCATCGAGGCGCAACGTCTGTCAAACGTTATGACTTACCGCGTTTACCTGCCATGAATTTCGTGATTGATGATGTGCTAGAGGGCGGTGTGAATGGTAGTTTGAATCTTGATGGTCATGGAAAAAGTAATTCTTTTATTTTGTTAGGGATGTCTGTTAGCGTACCTGTTAAATATGTACGAACACCTGCCTGAGTCTATTTAAGGTTAGCAAAATAACAAAGGAGACGAATACATGCCCAACATTAAAAATTCAAAAAGAAAGCTGATTCAACTTATTGCACTGTCCTGCGCATCTAGCGCAGTCATGATGGCCACCCCAAGCATTGCACAATCAATAAATTGGCCAGAAAAGGCTGTTCGTATTATTGTTCCGGCCCCTCCAGGCAGCGCACCAGATGCGCTGGTGCGAATGTTTGCTCAAAAAATGTCAGAGAGTTGGGGGCAACCTGTGACAGTTGAAAATGTAGTGGGGGCATCTGGCAATATTGGTACAGATCGCGCGGCCAAAGCAACACCTGATGGCTACACCTTGCTCTTTAATACGCTAGGTCCCATCGCCGTTAATTTTGCCTTGTTCGGCGGAAAGCTTCCTTACGATCCAATTAAGGATTTGGCACCAATCAGCCTGGTTGCCAAAATGCCTAACTTTTTCACGGTGAGCTCAACTTTACCGATCAACAATATGCAAGAGTTAATTGCTTTGGCTAAAAAAGAACCGGGCAAAATCCGTTATGGAACAGCAGGGCCCGGCACAACCCAGCATCTTTCGGGTGAATTATTAAATTTGCGTGCGGGTATCAAAATGACCAGCGTGCCCTATAAATCCAGTGCCCAGATGACAACCGATGGGATGGGGGGGCAGATCGAGTTGTTGGTCCATAATGCTCCGGTTCTATTGCCGCATATGAAAGCTGGAACACTGCGCCCCTTAGCCATCACCAGCAATGCGCGCAGCCCATCCGCGCCAGATGTGCCGACGATGGCCGAGGCCGGTATTGCTGATTTCGAAATCACTGCCTGGTTTGGTTTTATGGCGCCTGCAGGCACACCTAAGCCCATCATTGATAAGGTTTCAAAAGACGTTGCTCGAATTATTGCAATGCCCGAGGTGAGGGATCGTATTCTTGCACAAGCCAGTGTACCGATTTCGAATACGCCCGAAGAGTACGCAGCTTTTATTCAGGCTGAAACTAAAAAATGGGCTGAAGTGATTAAGCAGGCCAATATCAAAGCAGATGAATAAATGATTTAACGATACATAAAAAAAGCATGACTGCGAGCAGTCATGCTTTTTTAACTCACAAAACCCAGATTAAGCGGTGGCTGCTTCTTCTTTAGCGGTTTCGGTTTCGGTCATGCCTTCTTTTACTTTACGCTTGAAAACACCACGACCTCCAATGAGATTGAAGTTTTCAAGATTCCCACCTGACTTGAAGTGATCCAGGAACAGATTGCCTACAGCGTATGTGATGCCAGCCGAGGTTGCAGCCAAAGCTGTACCGGAGAGCAACATGCCGATGCCGGGAACGAGTTTGAATGTTGTTGAAGCGAGCACTGGTGCAAGCATGCTTGCACCAAGACTACCAATCAGGCTGATCACAATTGGGCGTGCCAGAGATTTTTTGAACGGGATGCCATAAACCGCGCACAGCTCATTAATCATCTTGAGCTGCACGCCTGTAATCGCCACCAAATCAAGACCTGGGATTGGCAGCATGCCTGCGCCAGCAGACCAGGCAACGTTGTGTTTGACAACTTCATGTGCACGGGCGAGCTGAGCTGCCGCGTCAACAGGTGTTTCTATTTCTACTGCTAATACATCGATTGTTGAGTCAGTCATGACTGTTTCCTTTTAATCGGTTTGCAAGGGGTCAAGCTAAAAGCATGAGTGTTAAACTAGATTACCATGGGTCAAGTGAAATAATTCACAATTTCATGGGTTAGCCTAAAAACACATGGATAGATCTGGGTAATGATTACTGCTGAACTACGGGTAAAAAGGTAACGCTTTGCATTACGGGTAAAACCTTATTTCACTGTGTTTCTGAGCTGTCGAAGCTTTCCAACAAGCTGAAAAAATGCAGCTTCAGGAGCTTGCGCATATCGCCAGATCGGGTCAACTATCCAAAAGCGATTAATAGAGCAGATGTAGTCTGTTTCAATCGCTTCGATTTCATGCCACCAGCCGACTGGCATATAAAGCGTTTCACCCTCTGCGAGAATGATGACCTTACGGTGTTCGAGTGCTTGAGCCAGCTTTGGATATTGCACAAAATCGGGTTGATCGATGTAAGGCTGACTAAAAGTAGGAGGCATCTTTCCGTGCGAAACCGGGAAAGGATATAGATTTTTTGTTTGTTTTGGACTGAAAAGCGATACGCGTTTCGCGCCGCGAAACTGTGAAAGCGTACCGTCCATGCCGTCATAATGCAGCGGCTCTAAATGTCCGCCGGGACCTACCCAAAGATTCATATCAATTTTTGGATGCTGGCGCAAGCCAGTATTACGTGCGATCAGATCCAGACATGGTCCGACGACTGTGCGTAAAGCAGTCTGTCCCATTTCGATCAATGCCAGATACATATGATCGCGCTTTGCTGAGCCATCATTCAAGTGCTCGCAATATTTAGCAATCGTCATGGATTGCATTTCACAATACGATTTCCACTCGGTTTTAGGTCTGGAAAACCTGTCTTCTCCATAAATACGGGTGAGTACTTCAATCTCTCCAACCAGCGAAACCAGTTTTTCTATATTTAATGGTGTGGCGGTCTCGAGGGCGTGCGTGAGGACAACGGGTTGACTCGGTAGTTGAAACTCGTGTCGGAAACGCTGCGGAGTCATATCAAAAATAGATACACGCGGGACTTCTCCACGTTCATTGAGTCTGTCAGCACGATTTTGTGCATGCTCTGGTGAATAAGACTGTGATGTAGACATATAAGATTCCAACTAAATGCAAACGTTGAGAGTTAACGCGATGTTCTGTTTTAGAGCGAAGCAGTCATGGCTAATTCTTTAAGAGGTTCCCTGTTTCGACCGTTGAGAAAATCAGGCCTGCGGGCAATGTGTTGATCAAGCGGCGCATTTGATACGGCGTTATAAGTCAAAATCGCGATGCGTCGTTGGAAGGGAGATATATTCGGTGGAGATGCATGAACCAGATTGCCATCAAACCAGACTGCTGTTCCCTTTTTCCCCGTTGCGGAAAATAAGCCACCTTTTTCAACTAGCGCCGAAATTTGATCTTCGCTTACCTGGTAAGTCAGTGAGGCGCTGACGTTACCCTCCCAGCCCTCGGGTGAATCATTCGCTTTATTCGAGTCAATACATCCAGCCGTTTGAGAGCCTGGAATGAAGTAAAGCGGACCATTAAATTCTGTAATGTCGTCTAGAAAAATCATGACACTCACAATCGCGCTGGTTGGGACCTTGTCCTCATTGCGCCAATAAATATAGTCCTGATGCCATGGCCACAACTCACCAGAAAATGCTTGTTTCAAATTGACTTTGAGTTGATGGATATACACCTCGTCCTTGAGAATCTGGCGTGCAGGTTCGAGAAGTTCGGTCTTACGTATCAAGGCATAGTATGTGTTGTCGTAAAGGTGACAGCCATGGAATGCACGATAAGTGATGTTGTCTTTTTCAAGCACGTGACCTGGCTGCGGCGTTGCGGCGAAGTCATCCAGACAATCGACCAGCTTTTGCGTCTCTTCTTGCGAAAAAAGACCTGGCTGGACAAGAAAGCCATTTTGAAAATATGAATCAAGTTCGTTTTTACTTATTTTCATGACGTGTCTTCCAATGGATTATGACGTAAATTTAATTAATTCGATCGGGTTATTTCAGTTGGGTTGCGAGCTGATCTGCAATTTTTTCGGCAACGATAAAATTTCCATATGGATTTAAGTGGCCGGTATCGATGTAAACCTGTTTGTTAACAGAGTCGAATATTCGACCCAGATCGTGAAAATATTCTGGATGTGCGTCTGACGCGACTTGTTCGTAAAACTTTCTCTGAATATCCCCCATCGGAGGACTGTTGGCGATATACGTTTGTTCGATCG
>CAIPID010000347.1 GCA_903865015.1 uncultured beta proteobacterium
ACCCATTCGCCGGTGTCTTCGCCTTCGGTGGCGATCACGGTCTCGCCCATGCCTTTGACTTTTTCGCAGACACTATTGGCCAGAGCGCGGGTCTGGCGGTTTGAGGTGGCTGAGCAGACAATCACGCGATCAAACAAGCTGGTCAGATGTGTCGTATTGAACACCTGAATGTCTTGTGCTTTTACGTCTTCGAGTGCATCAACTACTGCGCGTTGCAGTTTTGTAATATCCATTTTTTTGTTTCCTGTCAGGCTGTGTGCTGACGATAAAGACCGCGAGCGGTAATGTATTGACCAACTGATTCTGGTAAAAAATCAGCGGTAGACTCACCACGCGCAATCCGTTGACGGATTTCGTTGGCAGAGATGTCGAGTGGTTCAAAGGGTAGATGAATCAGCCGTTTATCGTGTGCTTCCATCCAGGAGGCTAGCTCTGGGGGAGCAATCAGGTCAGAGCCAGGGCGCTGCGCCACAACCAGCTGCACGCGCGACACAATTTCTTTCCAGCGACGCCAGGTGCAAAAGTTTGCAAGTTGGTCAGCACCCAGAATCCAGAAATATTCAGGACCTGCAGGGAGCGATTCAAGCGTCTCGATTGTATAAGTGGGGCCAGTTCGGTCAATTTCAACTCGATTGACAGCTAATCCACTTAGCGCACCTATTGTAAGCGCAATCATATGGAGACGCTCATCCGTCGATGCCCCTAGAGGCGGGCGTTGCCAAGGTTGACCTGCCGGAATCAGTTGAACCTGATCAAGTTTGAGCTCTGTCAGTGCCGCAAGTGCCAACGTCACATGTGCGCGGTGCACAGGATCAAAACTCCCACCGAGCAAGCCGATGCGCATCAGATCCAGTCTCTCGGGATCAGGTACTGATTAAGTGCTGCCTCGGGAGTGCCTGCTTCGGCTTGCCAGTTGTAACGCCAGTTTGCAACCGGCGGCATGGACAACAGGATCGATTCGGTCCTGCCGCCAGATTGCAGGCCAAACAGGGTACCCCGATCAAAGACGAGATTGAATTCAACATAACGGCCGCGTCGGTAAGCCTGAAAATCACGCTCGCGCTCACCATAAGGCGTGTTTAAGCGTTTTTCAACAATCGGCATGTAGGCATTTGTAAACGCATCGCCAACTGAGCGCATCAGTGCAAAAGAAGCGTCAAAGCCGCCTTTGCTAAGGTCATCAAAAAATACCCCCCCAACGCCGCGGGTTTCTTTACGGTGCTTGAGGTGAAAGTATTCGTCACACCATTTTTTGTATTCTGCATAGGCGGTCGGACTATGCGGGTCGAGCGCGTCTTTGTTAGCCTGATGGAAATGGCGCGCGTCTTCTTCAAAGACATAATAGGGCGTGAGATCCATGCCGCCGCCAAACCAGAATACATCCTGCTGATCGGTTCGTGCAGGAGCCTTCGCTACAAACATTCTGACATTCATGTGCGTAGTCGGAATGTATGGGTTGCGAGGATGCAGCACCATCGATACGCCCATGGCTTCCCAGGGACGACCTGCGACTTCGGGACGATGCGCCGTAGCCGAGGGGGGCAACGTCGTGCCCATTACGTGGCTGAATAAAACCCCGGCACGTTCAAATACCTTGCCACCCTCTATCAGACGCGAAATGCCACCGCCGCCTTCGTCGCGCACCCATTGGTCGGTCAGAAAGGCTGCACCTTCGACAGACTCGAGTGCCGCAACGATGTGGCTCTGTAAACCAAGCAGATAACTACGAACGGCAGGAACATTAACGTCAGACAATTATCGTGGCTCCAGGGCACGCCAGCCGATATCACGGCGGTATTGCGCACCATCAAAGTGAATCGCATCGACAACTGCATACACACGCTTTTGCGTCGAGCGAACTGTGTTGTCTAGTGCCGTCACGCACAAGACGCGACCCCCTGATGTCCGGGTGACACCTTCTTTTAGAACCGTACCCGCATGGAACACCACGCAATCAGATTGCGGGAGAGGTACGCCTGTAATCGCATCGCCCAGGCGAGGTGTAGCTGGATAATTTGCGCTTGCCATCACGACCCCTAAAGCCGTACGGGGATCCCAGTCAATACTGGCTTGGTCGAGTGTGCCGTCAACACCGTGCTCAAACACGTCGAGTAAATCGCTGCGGATACGCATCATGATCGGTTGTGTTTCGGGGTCGCCCATGCGGCAATTGAATTCGAGAACCTTGATTGGACGCGTTGCATCATCGCCGTCTCCAATCATCACGCCTGCGTAGAGGAATCCGGTAAAGGGGATGCCATCGGCCTCCATACCCTCAATGGTGGGCTCGATCACCTCTCGCATAATCCGCTTGTGAATCACTGGGGTCACCACAGGGGCAGGGGAGTAAGCACCCATGCCACCTGTGTTGGGACCCTGATCAGCATCCATTAAGCGCTTGTGGTCCTGACTCGTCGCCAGTGGCAGAATGTTTTTACCGTCACAGAGAATGATGAATGATGCTTCTTCGCCAAGCAGACACTCTTCGATCACCACGCGCGCGCCTGCGGCGCCTAATGAGCCATCGCCCAGCATGGCGTCAACAGCCTCGTGCGCTTCGTGAGCGGTCATCGCAACGACAACGCCTTTACCAGCAGCCAGACCATCCGCCTTAATGACGATAGGCGCGCCTTTTTCCTCGATATAGCTATGCGCGGCGAGCGGATCGGTAAATGTTTGATATTCAGCGGTCGGTATCTGATGACGCACCATGAAAGCTTTGGCGAAATCTTTTGAGCTCTCGAGTTGTGCAGCTGCCTGAGTGGGGCCAAATATTTTCAAGCGTTGCGCGCGAAACACATCTACGACACCTGCGGCGAGTGGTGCCTCGGGGCCGACGACGGTTAAGGTAATGCCTTCATTCTTTGCAAAAGCAGCAAGATCCGCGGGATCAGAGAGCGCAACGTTAGAGGTGCCTTGCATGACCGCTGTGCCGCCATTGCCAGGCGCGACATAGACGTGCTTGACGCGAGGGGATTGTAATAAACGCCACGCCAGTGCGTGTTCTCGGCCACCTGAGCCGATGACTAGGAGTTTCATGCTGAATTAGCCTTGCTCGTCCATGACGGCATTGGTGTAGACCTCTTGAACGTCATCGAGACTTTCAAGTGCGTCGAGAAGCTTTTGCATTTTGATGGCGTTGTCACCGTCAAGCTCAACTTCGTTGTTGGGTTTCATGACAATGTCAGCCATCTCAGGTGTCAAGCCTTTTGCAGTCAATGCATCGCGCACGGCAGCAAACGCATTGACAGGGCAGACGACCTCAATCACGCCTTCTTCGTCGGTCGTCACGTCATCCGCACCCGCATCGAGCGCGGCCTCCATGACTGCATCCTCTGAGGTGCCAGGTGCAAAAATAAACTGGCCACAATGCGTAAACATGAACGCAACCGAGCCTTCCTGGCCGAGGTTGCCGCCATGCTTGGAGAATGCGTGACGTACGTCGGCGACGGTGCGGGTGCGGTTGTCGGTCATACAGTCGACGACTACGGCCGCGCCTGCAAGACCGTAACCTTCGTAACGGATTTCATCAAAATTTGAGCCGTCTGCACCACCCACGCCTTTGGCGATCGCACGCTGGACGTTGTCCTTGGGCATGTTGGCCGCGTTGGCTTTGTCCCACACCATGCGCAGGCGTGGGTTGGCGTCCGGGTCTGCACCGCCCGCTCGCGCGGCAACGGTGATTTCGCGAATAATCTTGGTCCAGAGTTTTCCGCGTTTGGCATCCTGGCGACCTTTACGGTGCTGGATATTGGCCCATTTACTGTGTCCGGCCATAATTCCCTGCAATTTTGTTTTGGATAGTCTTACATTTTACCTTGGCTAGGATAAACTCGCCCCACGAACAAAAAAATCTTATTTGCCACAAACTTAATTGCCAGGAGCACACATGAGCAACTTAGTAAAAGCTATCCAGATCGCAGAAAACGGCGGTCCTGAAGTCCTCAAACTCGTAGAAATCGAGGTTCCAGCGCCTGCGGATAACGAAATTACTATCCAGCAACACGCTGCGGGTCTGAATTTCATTGATATTTACTTCCGCCAGGGTCTGTATAAGCAGCCTTTGCCACATGGTTTGGGTGCTGAAGGCGCCGGTATTGTGACCGCTGTCGGCAAAAATGCTAAAAAACGCTTTAAGGTCGGTGACCGTGTTGCTTATGGTCAAAGCCCACTCGGTGGCTATGCTCAGGCGCGTAACGTCCCTGCAGCGCAGGTTGTACACCTGCCTAAAGGCATCAGCTTCGAGGAAGCCGCAGCCATTATGCTCAAAGGCCTGACCGTACAGTACTTGTTCCGTCAGACCTATCGTCTGCAGGGTGGCGAGACCATTTTGTTCCATGCCGCCGCTGGTGGCGTTGGACTGATCGCTTGCCAGTGGGCTAAGGCACTCGGTGTCAAATTGATCGGTACCGTATCGAGCCCTGAAAAAGCAGCCCTGGCCAAAGCCAACGGTGCATGGCAAGTCATCGACTACTCGAAAGAAAATGTCGCCGAGCGCGTCCTGGAGATCACTAAGGGCAAGAAAGTTCCCGTGGTCTATGACG
>CAIPID010000348.1 GCA_903865015.1 uncultured beta proteobacterium
AATATCCCGACGGATCACCTGGTGCATCTTTTCGTATTCATCCATATTCTCGGGCTGACAGACCCGACCTGCTTGTTGTGAACGTAAAGATCTTGAGATGCGGATTGTTTGACCCTCTCTGACATAATTGGATTTGTATTCCATATGTTCTGAACCGTTTTTTACAACGTGTGAGACACCTTGAGGCACACGCGAAAGCTTAATCGAGGGATCAAATACGAGTTCGTAGTGTTCTTCGTAGGTATAAGAGGAACAAATAAATGGTCGAGTTACTTCAAAATTAGGATTGTCATAGCCCTTTATGGTCAGCTCGCCAGGGGCTAGGCCAATCGGAATAGTCATCGCAGCGGGTCCGGGAAAATTCGACATCGAAGAGATATTGAATTCGCTTGAAACGACGAGTGGCGTATCGAGTGCGTAAACGTCCGTTGGCATGTAGCTACCCGTTCCGACCTCATTAAATATATTCAGATGATTTCTGACCATCGTCTCTTTACTCTGGCCGACATAGCTTGAGTAAGTAGTGCGGGCCAGATAATCCAATACACCAAAATATTCCGTTTTTGTTTGACCTGATATTTTTCCATCGCTCGCAATAGATAGCTTGGCACGCGACAATATTTTATTTGTGTCTGCGGACAAGTTAGGCGTACGTACCATTTTGCCTGTAGCAGTGAGCAAGGCAGGTTTATCTGCTAACTCAGCAGGCAGTATCCCGAAGGGCAGCATTTCCTGAGTAGAGTCGAGAAACAAATCCCATTGTGGAATATACGTAATGACGTGATTAAAAGGATAGATCGTCCCGAGCGTTGGAGTCTCAAAAGCGCTGCCAAGATTGATTGAGGCGGTTGTTGCAGAGATACCCTTCGCGGCAAGCATCGCAATCAGTAGGACGTCATGATCCTTACAGTCGCCATAGCGATTCTCCAGAATACTATCTGAATCGTTCGGAACCAGTCCGCCGTCACCAAGGAATAACGCAACATAGCGGATATTTTTATTTACCCAGTTGTAGATTGCCCGGGCCTGTGCTTTCGGATCCGTAATGCCTGCTGTTACCTCATCAGTTATTTTCTGTACGCGAGGTGTCACAGCAAATTTAGGCGTGTAGAGTTTTTCGAGTAAGGCACCGAGCGTGGCAGGATTTTCGAATGTTGAAAAAATGACTGTTGGAGCAAAGTCATAGATAGAAATCTGTGCGGATTCGCGCGCTAAGATTTTGTCTTGAGCAAAGTTATAGCGATAGCGGATTTCGCCTTTGGCACCGTCTTCAATGCGCCCCCCGGGCAGATCACGTACAAAGCTATACACCTTGATGGCTGGATCGTGAGAAAGATTAATCTCAACAGGACCGAATTCAACATGAGGAGTAAAGGTCAAGCGAGCGGTAAACATCCCAGTCAAAATAGGGGTGTGGGTAACCGTGCGTGCTTTGTAATAGGTGCGCGCACCAGGTGTTACGCCAGGGAAAATAATCGAATACTTTTTTTCATCAGAAAAACTTGTTGTACTACTTCCATTTTCAGCATCGACTAGACGAATAGCCTTAGGTTCGACCAAGACTTTTTCACCCGAAGGCAAAATCGTATAGGCCTCAAGGATCTCGACTTTTTTCTGTGAACTATTGAATGTTATTTCTGCAGTAGATAGTCCTTCTACCATCGACTGATCTTTAATGAGTAACTGCTTTTCCACTATCGTTGTACTGGTCGCATCGGCATTGACGTGATAGTCGTACTTTGACTTTTCGACCACATAAAGCGAAGGGACAAACTTTGTTATTTGCGTAGCTGCAAAGACAGGTTGCAGATAGAGATAAAAAAGCAGAATGACTAAACACCGCAGATGATGAACAGTAAGCATATGTATTAGGTTTAATAGACTTTTTACGGGAGTGATGCGCATCATATGCGGGTTAGGATCGCGAAATATATAACTAAGCTGGCCACTAAGCCGCTTTGCTCACCTCAACAGCGCCTGGCCAATTGTCCGAGGTAATCGTGACGAGCTTTTCCAAAACGGATTTAAATAGTAATTGCTCCACACCACTTATCGGTGAGTTTTGATCCAGGACTTCACGCTCTGGATAGCGTTTGTAATATCGCTCCAGAAACTTTTCCTGCTGCGTCGCCAACCCCGCAGCATGTTGGGCGAGTGGGTACAGAGCAAGGATTTGAAGCCATAACTTGATAACCTGAGCCTTTGTGTAAGAGTCTTTAGGGCAAGATTGATAGAGCTTAGCTAACCAGTCGATGATGTCGCTCGGCAAGCCCATATCAACCAGACGCACAAAAGTATTTGGCCATGTACTTTCATCGTTAGCATTGAGCCATGTCTTGAGTTCAATTGGTGAAAGGATAATGCGAGCAAATTCATCTTTCCCGGATTTTTTAAAGCCGAAGAAATCTCTCAGACCTTTCAAAACTTTTGAATTAGGTTGTCTCATTCTCAGCGATGATTTTTCTGACATGACAGTTGATTTTTCAATCATGGAGTCACTCTCATCGCTACGTCTTAGAAATGCTGGTATGTCGTAGGGCACATCAAGCATTTCTGCAGATTCCATCATGATGGATGGCGCTTTTATTGAATAAGAAACGTTGCGGATCACACTCGGTATTCCATAGTCCACGGTACCCAAGCCCCCATGCCCCGCGGGGGCCATTTGTGCAACCTTGCGTAAAACTGGCATATCGGTGGCTTTCTCTCCTTCAGCGCGGATATGTTCCATCAGGAAATTTGTCAACGGTGAGACCAATTGATAGTCCAACGCGAGACGCACTTTCTTTTTCTTATCAGTCGTCTCTTGCATACGGGCAGAGGCCGCAAGGCGCGACAAAGTATTGCCAAGTGATTCAGTGCGGTCAGCCTCTTGACCATCCCTGAGAGGGTCAAATACAGCGGTTCCGAGGAGAGTTTCACCTGACAGAGTTGCTGTATCAACTGAGGTAGCGTTTAAGGCGGCCTTACAGATCGTCCCTAATAAACGTACCTCACCCCTTGGCATCGAAGATACTGTCGCAAACACATGCAACGTATCACCATCAAATACAGCATGACCTAGCGCGCAGACCCAGGAGGGCTTGCAGCCCTCGGGCCACGTCACAGAAAGATTACGCACGAGCGGTGCACGCAGGCGTGCAAACATTCTGAGGATCGCTGGATCGACATCTTCGCCTGGTGCCACAAAATCACAAGCGCCACCAGTTTGTTCGGCAAGCTCGCGGATTAGACCCTCTGAAGGACTACTCCCAATCCCCACCACAAAAACGCGGTGCTTTGAGGCCTTAGCCGCCGTGATCACACCCTGTACCGCACTGATCTCACCATCCGTGATCAGTAGCACATCACAGGCTTCGTCCTCAGTGAGTAAGAATGTCGAGCGTAAGGCCACCTCCATCTCTGTTCCGCCCATATCGGCATCGAGTTGGCTAACCCAGCGCTTTGCTGCAACTACGCTCGTCGCAGTCCTCGTCCACAGACTGCGTGTGCGATGCTCGACATCTGAGCCGAATTTAGACAGTGAATATTTATCACCCTCCTGGAGGCGCTTAAGAATTTCCTGTAAAGCACGGCGCGCTGCCTTGATGCTATCGCCCGCCATGGAGCCTGAGCAATCCACGAGGAGTTTCAAAGCCAGGGGCTGAGCCATTGACTGACCCAGCTCCGGTTTAAAGCTCGCCGCAACGACAAAGCCTTCAGGTTTGGCATAGTCAGCCGACACCGAGATCAGAGAAGTCTGTGCCAATTGATCCATCACCAAAATAAAGTCACGATCCAACATACTTTCTTTGCCTAACGTAACCGCGAGCACTCCACCTGCCGCAGTACCAACACGTATCGGATGACTAGGCGAGGCAACACGCGCCTGTGCCAGCTCCCCATGCAAACGCAACGTTAAAGCAAAGCCATACTCTGCTAATACATCCGACTCAGGTACCTGATGAGGTGCCAAGCCGCCGTCCTTTACAAGATCACCGTAGCGCGGTGCAATCACGGTCGGGATCAATAACCGCAAACCATCTTGTTCAAAGCGCAGCATCTGCCCGTAACGTAAGGTCACGATGCAGTTCTCCTCTGGCGCCAGATTGCCCAGATTTAAAACATAGTGACCATCCTCGCCACGCTCAAGCATGATGGCGGCGTCACCTTTAGAGAGTGTTTCCTCATAGCGCGCCTCGGCTTTCTTTTTTTCGATGACATGACCGCTTAAGCGTTTGTTGCCCAGCATGACCTCGACACTCAGCAGCGTTGCCCCC
>CAIPID010000349.1 GCA_903865015.1 uncultured beta proteobacterium
ACAAGAATCATCGGAAAACGCACGGTTAAGCCAACAGAAACAAGATCCGTATCCGCTTTGTAATTCAGATTCTGATAAAGAAAAGGATTGGCCGCTAATGTTCCCGTATCCGCCGTCATCACGGTATAGCCATCCGACTTTGAACGCATCAGATAATCAGCACCAATATTGGTCGCCGCACCTGGTTTATTCACAACGACGACAGGCTGAGCCAGCGCGGCAGAAAATGGCTGACTCAGTGTCCGGGCCACCACATCCGTGCCGCCGCCGGCGGGATAAGGAACCACCCACTCGATTGGGCGATTCGGGAATCCCTGCGCACTCGCCACACCCAACATAAACACAGAGCAAGCCAGTAAAGAAAATGTGGCACGGCGCAGCAGATTCATTTTTTTTATCCTTATTTCATTGGTGAGAAGCTAGTGGGAGCCAAAATCTGATTCTCAATTTTTTCAACAATGATTTTTTCTGCTTCTGTGGCGTTGCGCTTGGCAACCCATTCCGGATCCGTGGAAAAAGCAGTCCAGATCGCTTCGCGTTGCGCCAGGCTCTCCCACTGCAGCATATAGGTCAAAGCCTGATTGTGTGGGCCTATCAAGGTCGTCCAGAAGCCTACAGGCTTAATACCGTATTTTTTCCAGAAGTCCAGGGTGATTTTCTCAAATCGCTCGTTCAGTGCTGGCAAACGACCGGGTGCGCAGTAATAAGTTCTCAGTTCATACAACATGGTTTGTCTCCTGTTTTAGATTTTTTTGTATTCGTGACACAAAAGTATCACGAATTTAATGCTCAAAGTACCTTCGTGATGAGCCTTAGACGATGCCCTTAGACTTCAACTCTGCAATTTGCTCCGGGCTCTTTTTCAGCACACGCGTCAGAATGTCATCGGTATGCTGACCGAGTGATGGGGGTGGAATCTCATGCACGATTGGCGTACCTGAAAACTTCATCGGGCTTCCTACGAGCGGAACAGTACCAGCTACAGCATGCGGCAACTCGATTTTCATCCCGCGCGCGAGCACTTGAGGCTCCTGGAACACCTCTGCGATCGTGTTAATCGGACCATTCGCCACACCTGCCTCATCAAGCAATTTGACCCACTCACGGGTGGTTTTAGTCAAAAATATTTCGTTGAGCAGTCGTGTAATTTCTTCACGGTTTTTAACCCGCTCACCATTCGTGCAAAAACGTGGATCTTTTGCCAAGTGCGCAGCCTGAGCAACGTCACAAAACTTATTGAATAAATTGTCATTACCGCAGGCGAGGATCAGCGCACCATCTGATGTTTTAAAGGTCTGATAGGGCACGATATTCGGATGCGCATTACCAATACCTTTTGGCGATTCACCCGTAGCGAAATAATTCATGGCCTGATTGGCCAGGAAAGCCACGGAAGAATCAAGCAGCGCCACATCAATCCACTGGCCATTGCCTGTCACTGCGCGATGCGCAATCGCGGCACAGACCGCGATGCTGGCGTACATGCCTGTCGTAAGATCAATGATAGGCACACCGACGCGCTGAGGACCGCCGCCGGGTAAGTCTTCGCGCTCACCCGTGACGCTCATCAGACCACCCATACCTTGCGCCATGAAATCGTAGCCAGGACGATCTTTTTCGGGTCCGGTCTGGCCAAAACCCGTCACAGAACAATAAATAATGGAAGGGTTGATGGCTTTGATGTCTTCGTAACCCAAACCATAACGGGCCAGATCGCCAACCTTATAGTTCTCGAAAATCACATCCACATCTTTCGCCAGCTCGCGAACCAGGGCTTGGCCTTCAGGTTTGGATAAGTCAACCGTAATGGACTTCTTGCCGCGGTTGGCGGCACAAAAATATGCAGACTCGCGCGTCGCATTACCATCCTGATCTTTCAAAAAGGGCGGGGCAAAGGCCCGTGAATCATCACCTTTGACAGGACGCTCCACCTTAATCACATCAGCACCGAGATCGGCCAGATTTTGCGCTGCCCAGGGAGCTGCCAGCACACGGGAAAGATCGAGAACTTTAATATGCGAAAGCGGACCTGACATGGCCAAACCTCAGTATGATAGAAAAAGTAATTGTAAAGGATGGCGAAGCCTAAGAAAAACAAGGACTTACAGGTAAAGCAAGGTGCATCCATCCTGTCTTTTATGTACTATCGCCAAATTATGAAAGCCAAGGCCCATTGCGGCCAGGAAAAAAACTGATGCGCAGTGTGCTCCAGACATTCACTAATATCCGTCGTCACGAAGTGATCCCCACCATCGTGGCAGGCGTATTTTTTTTCTGTGTCCTGACAGCATTAATGGTGGTGCGCCCCGCGCGTGAAGCACTCGGCATGCAACGCGGGATCGAGGCGATCCGCTGGTTGTTCTATGTCACGGTCGCAGTCACCTTTGCAGTCAACCCTTTATTCGGTTTACTTGTCAGCAAGTTTCGTCGTATGGTCTTCATCTCGGCGACCTATCTTTTTTTCGCCTTCGGATTATTCATTTTTTATTGCTTGCTGGTGATGGCTCCAGCGCATGTAGGCCAGACCAGCGGACAGATTTTTTATGTCTGGTTCAGCGTATTCAATCTTTTTGCGACCATGCTCTTCTGGGCGCTAATGACAGATCGGTTCTCGCTCGATCAAAGTGAACGCTTATTCGGCGCCGTATCCATCGGCGGCACCTTGGGGGCGATCTTTGGCCCTTGGCTGGCAAGCATCCTCGCCAAACCAATGGGCACCCCTTTCCTCCTGTTAGTCGCCGCACTATTCCTTATCCTTGCCGTATCCGCAGCATGGTTACTGACGCAATTGCAAGACGAGCAAATCGCCTCTTCACAACCTGGCCAAACCCGCGACGCCGTCATTGGCGGTAGTGCCTGGGAAGGCTTACTAACAGTCATCCGCTCACCTTACTTACTTGGCATCTCAGCCTATGTATTGATCGTTGCCATCATTGCGACCTTTATCTACTTCACACGTTTACAGATGGTCGCCGCCCTGGGTGTTGATACCGATACCCGTACTGCTGCGTTTGCCCAGATCGATCTGATCTCTCAGATTGCAACCCTGTTATTGCAAGCGTTTGTGACGAGCCATCTCATGAAACGCTTTGGTGTCCCCTTCACGCTCGCGTTGCTGCCCATTTGTGTGGCGCTTGGATTTATCGGACTCGCAATTTTTGGTTCACTCGCGGCGCTGATCGCACTCGATGCAACATTCCGTGCCGTGCAACGCGGCGTGATGCGCCCTGCGCGCGAAACACTTTTCACCATCATGCCCAGGTCAGAGCGTTACAAATCCAAAGCATTTATCGATACATTTGTGTACCGTGGCGGAGATGTCGTAGGTGCGCAAACCGAAGGGCTGCTGAGCAGGCTTGGCATGGGTCTGACGGGACTCGCGAGCTTTGTGGTTCCGCTTACGTTGTTATGGATGGCACTTGGCATTTGGTTGGGTGCCACGCAGGGTCATCGAGCAAAGAAATCAAACATTTAAACCGGGAGAAACAATATGAGAACACGTCGCGAATGGCTCGGCATGACACTGGGCGCAGCAGGCGTATTAACGATTGCGCCGCATCTTGCCAGAGCACAGGGCAACTCTGCATCCAGCAACATCATTACACGCGCGATCCCCTCCTCGGGTGAAAAACTCCCGATCATTGGACTCGGGAGTTCGGCAACCTTTGCACAGGTTGCTCGCAATGAGGATCACGAAGCATTAAAAGCAGTGATCAGCAAAATGGTAGAGTTAGGCGGCACAGTCTTCGACACGGCTCCCAGCTATGGCGCATCCGAAGAAGTCGCTGGGAAAATTGCACAAGAGCTAGGCGTCGCAAAAAAATTATTCTGGGCAACCAAGCTCAATGTGGCACCACGCGGTGGTGCGGCTGACGTGACCGCAGCACGCAATCAACTCGAAGCCTCATTCAAGCGAATCGGCAAACCTGTGATCGATCTGATTCAGGTGCACAACATGGGCGACGTAAAAGTTCAGCTACCCATTCTGCGCGAGGCCAAACAACAGGGACGTGTTCGATACATCGGTGTGACCACCACATTCGAAAATCAATACGCAGAAATGATTCAAACCATGCGTCAGGAGAAATTCGATTTCATCGGAACTAACTATGCGATTGATGATCGCTTTGCCGAGGAAACGATCCTGCCACTTGCGCAAGAGCGCGGCATGGCGGTGCTGGTGTACGCGCCCTTTGGTCGAACCAGACTGTGGAAACGTGTCGAGGGCAGGCAGGTGCCAGATTGGGCGCGCGAGTTCGATGCGACAACCTGGGCCCAGTTTTTCCTAAAATATGTCGCAAGCCACCCGGCTGTTACCTGTATCACTCCCGCCACCAGCAGAACCTCAAACGTGATTGATAACATGGGCGGCGGTCTTGGCAGGCTGCCTGATCCGGACATGCGCAAACGCATGATTGCGTTGATCAATAGCTTGCCTGGCGCCTGAGGTCTAGGAGCAACATCAACGCCAATTTGCCATAAACATTTAATTATTTATATAATATAAATAATTGAATGCAATCCACCTGCGTTTGAAACCGTGTTTGACACGAAAGGGAATTCAAATGAACACCGAATCCAATGTTGCCGTACCCGCAGTGAGCACTAGCCCAAATCCCGAAAAAAAAGTAGTAGCTAAAAAGCCTGTTACTAAAAAAACGACGGTTAAACAACCGATCGTCAAAAAATTATCCGTCAAAAAAGTTCCTGCCAAGCAGGCAATACCCCAAAAATCCGCGACCAAGAAAACAACACC
>CAIPID010000350.1 GCA_903865015.1 uncultured beta proteobacterium
AAAATTTCGTTTGGCTCTTCCATGGGAGGCGCGCCTGATTCGATCCCAACCCGTCTATCTAAGGGGGAGACTTTTGATGTATTGATTCTGGCTGGATCGGCATTGGACGGGTTTATTAAAAAGGGTGATGTCACCGCTGGCACGCGTGTGGATCTTGCTAACTCCACGATTGGCGCTTCGGTAAAAAAAGGTGCTCCCAAGCCCGATATCAGTACTGTTGCGGCGCTTAAAAAAACGCTGCTCGAGGCCAAATCTGTTGCATATTCAGCCAGTGCAAGTGGTACGTATCTGTCTACGGAGTTGTTTGAAAAGCTAGGCGTCGCAGATCAGATGAAGCTTACCGCCAAAAAGATTTACAGCGAACGCGTGGGCTCTGTAGTTGCGCGCGGCGAGGCGGAGTTGGGCTTTCAACAGGTAAGCGAATTAATTTCGATTGACGGGCTGGATTTCCTTGGCGAGATCCCTGCCGAGGTTCAGCAGACAGTCCCTTTCTCGGCAGGCATTACGAGTAATGTAAAAGAGCGGCAGGCCGCGCGTGATTTGATTCAATTCCTGGCTTCGCCCGAGGCAGCACCCATTATTAAAAAGACAGGCATGAATCCTATCCTGCCTAAAATGCCCTGGTGATCCCGGATTGTATGGATGAGGCTCAGGCCTTTTTTGCACGGCCTGACATCACAATCAGGGCCGCAAAAAAGTTCATACCAGCAGCCAGAGCGAGTGGTAACTGATAGCTGCCGCTCGCATCGCGCATGAGTCCAAAAAAAGCAGGTCCCATTGCTGACATGATTTGCATCAGGGTCGCACAGATTCCGAAAACCACACCAAATGAAATTGCCCCAAACTCCCGTCTCACAATGATTGGCGGGAGTGTCGTTGTATTACCCGCTGTCATGCCGTACATCAAAACAGCTGTGACGATGGCCCAGGGTGATTCGGGAAAGAGGGCTGCAATACCCGTCGCAATACCTGCTTGAATCAGTACTCCGCAAGCAATCACTCTGACATCCAGGCGATCCGCAAATCTCGCCAGGGCTAGTCTGCCACTGAAGGCCAATAATGCTGCGCCGGTCACGCAGAGCGCTGTGGCGTAATCGTCGAGCACGGTCAGGAGCAATGACACTTGATGGGTCAGGAATCCAATTTGTACAAGTAAAGCCAGTCCAAAGGCGAGCATGATGGTTTGCAATTTGAATGATCGCAAGGCTTCGCGTCGGGTCCATGTTTTGGTTGTGATGCTTGAATGGGCGTGGTCAGGGGGCAAACCGTCTGAGGTCAGGCCCAAATCTTGTGGACGGCGCTTCATGACCAGCATGCTGATGGGTAAAACAGTAGCCAGCAAAATGATACCCACACATAGCATGGCCCGCGAAAACCCCAGCGTCCGGATCAGCATGAGTAAAAAAGGAACCCCAACCATGCCCCCGACACTTGCACCGAGTAGCGCCGTGGAGATGGCTCGACCCTGGAATTTTTCGAACCACGGTGCGAGTGATGATGTAATCGCTGTGGTTGACAGGCAGGACCAGCCAAGTCCCATCAGGGCAAACGCGGCAAAGACTTGCCAGACCTCGGACACCCGACCGATCAATATCAGGCCACTTGCCATCACGCAGGCTCCCGCCGCCATCATGCGACTTGGGCCAAACTGACCTATTGCAGGGCCGACAAATCCAAGTACTGAGGCATTCACCAGGAAAGATAAGGTCAGCGCAGAAGAAATGATGCCAATGGGCCAGTCATGCTCTCTGCTTAATGTGTGCAGGTAGACGCTGGGACCATAGAGTGCGAAAGACCAGGCAACGATGGCAACTGCCATACAGCCCCACACCATCCACCAGCCGTGGAAGACTTTAGCTGCTGATGTAGGCTGCGGCACGTTCAGGCTTCTGGCTGACAGGCCTGGAATGCGTGCATTGCTTCACAGCGCGCGCTATGGGCCGCGAGCAGTGGGAACTCTTGTGGTTGTGCGACCAGTGGTGCTGTTTTATTGATAAAACGCCAGCCTACAGCGACAGTCAGGTCTGCAAGAGTTGATTCTGTGTCGCCAGGTAAATCACCTCGCGCGGCAACAGACTCAAGCATCACAAGCCCAGCATGTATCTGGCTTTTGAGGCCTTCAAGAAATGGTTCGTGTACTTTCTCGGCCGGTCGTTTAATAGGTTCGTACAAGGCTTGAACAGCTTTATCCAGACTGTTTGTCATGATGGCGCAGTGCTGCAGAATATGGCGGCGTGAGGCTCCGCTCGCTGGTAGCAAACTTTGACCTGGTGTCATTTCCAGTACAGTCTCGATGATGGCTGTGCTCTCAATCAGATGTTCGCCATTTTCCAAGATCATGACAGGTACTTTGACCATCGGGTTGTATTGCTTGATGGCCTGTCCATCCTTTGCAGTGGACAGGATTTTGTGTTCGTAAGGCATGCCGACCCATTGCATGGTGACAGCTACGCGACGAACGAAAGGTGATGCATAACGACCAACGAGAATCATGTTGTCTCCAGATGTTTTTAATTACAATTTAACCTCCATACTACCTTGCCGGAATAGGGCATATGAAATCCCCATTTTTTTTGTTGGTAGCCTTACTGTAGACAGTTGTCGTGAAGGGCTGCTGACTTGTACGTACTCTACGTCAGATTTCGCTGCGTATACTGATATATTGTTGTATTGATTAGTTATTTTATTTGGATTTCATCAGGAGCCCGCATGTCAACCCCTATTAATTCTTTGACAGAGAATTTTGCTGTCGCCCCGCAATTAGCCGCCTCAGATATGGCCGCAGTTGCTGCAGCGGGTTTTAAAAGCGTGATTATTAATCGCCCTGATTTTGAGGGCGGAGCAGATCAGCCAACCGCTGCTGCGGTGATGGAGGCTGCGCGTGCAGCCGGATTGACGGTCGAATATCAACCCGTTGTCAGCGGTGGCATGACCGCAGAGGATGTTGTGCGTTTTAAAGAACTATTAGAGACCTTGCCAGCTCCGGTGCTTGCCTATTGCAGATCCGGTACGCGTTGCACGGTGCTGTATCGCGCCGCAACAGGTGGTTGATCTGAATCAAGAGTTTTTGGCGTTCTGTATGAATAGCCAAGAATATTCCTGTATTTAGGATTAGTATTAATCCACACATGCATTTTCAGGAGCAGAGACTATGTTCAACAAAATTCTTATTCCAACAGATGGCTCGCCTTTATCCGCGCAGTCCGCGAATGCAGGTATTTCTTTTGCCCGAACCAACGGCGCAGAGGTTGTCGCGCTCTACGTAACCCAGCCGTTTGCCTCGACGATTGGCTTTGATGGCATGGCTGCTGCCTACGCAATCAGCGATGAGGATTACGACAAAGTAAGCGCGGACCAGGCCAAAATTTACTTACAGCACGTGATAGACCGTGCAGAGACTGCGGGTGTCAAAGTGACCTCGCACGCAGTGTCTAACTTCAATGTGGCTGACGGCATTGTGCAGGCGGCTAAAGACAATCATTGCGATATGATTTTCATTGGTAGTCATGGCCGTAGCGGCCTGTCACGCATCTTGCTCGGTAGCGTGACGACAAAAGTTTTGTCGCTGACCCACACCTCCACACTGGTATATCGCGTCAAAGACGAAGCCTAAGTCGTTTTATACCGCTCATCCCCCATAAAACCCTACTTTATGAGTGGGTTTTATGGGGGATGACTAGCTTATGATATCTAACGCTTAGGGTTCAGATGCGGTAACAATCGTTGCCCGTGATACCTACGGAGAACAAACATGACAATTAAAGTCGGCGATCGCGTGCCCGAAGGCACCTTGACAGAATTCATCGAAACAGAAACAGCAGGTTGCACTTTGGGGCCTAACGCTTTTCAGGTTGCCGATCTGGTTAAAGGTAAAAAAATTCTGATGTTTGCATTGCCTGGTGCATTTACACCAACCTGCTCAGCTAAGCACGTTCCTGGTTATGTCGAGCATTTTGATGCAATCAAAGCCAAAGGCGTAGACGAAGTCTGGTGCGTTGCTGTCAATGACGCGTTTGTCATGGGCGCCTGGGGACGTGACCAAAAAGTCAACGGTAAAGTCCGCATGATGGGTGATGGCTCAGCCTTATGGACCAAGGCCCTTGGTCTGGAACTCGACCTGACCGCGCGTGGTATGGGCGTTCGTTCGCAGCGCTATGCGGCTTACATCGTCGATGGTGTTGTTAAAGTCCTCCACGTCGAAGGCCCTGGTGCTTTCGAAGTCAGCGATGCGGCTTCAATGATCAAAGCTATTTAATTGCTTTGATGCGCGACGCTTGACGCGTGCAGACGAAAAAAAACCGCTGGATTATTTCCAGCGGTTTTTTTTGTGTGATTAACTTTCGTAGGCGTTAACCTTCGTAGGCGGATTCGCCGTGTGAAGTGACATCCAGACCTTCGCGTTCCTGATCTTCAGGGACACGCAGACCGATGATGACATCAACCAGTTTGAAAGCGATGTAAGACACGACTGCTGACCAGATCACTGTTGTGATCACGCCTTGAGCCTGAATCCAGAGCTGGCTGGCGATTGAGTAGTCAGGTGTAACTTTGTCGGTCACGTAGTCAAAAACGCCTGTGCCGCCCAGTGAGGGTGCAGCAAACACACCG
>CAIPID010000351.1 GCA_903865015.1 uncultured beta proteobacterium
CTGACGCTAGGCAATGGTTCGAACGATATTCTTGAGCTGGTTGCTATGGCGATACTTGAGCCCTCCAGTTCGGTGGTTTATGCCCAACATGCGTTTGTCGTGTATCGCTTGGCAACGCAGGCGCGTGGTGCGCGTCACATCATGGTGCCCGCTCGTGAATATGGGCATGACTTGCCCGCCATGCTTGAAGCAATCGACGAAAGTACGCGACTGGTTTATATCGCTAATCCAAATAATCCTACTGGCACGTATCTGGCTAATGCTGATATTGAGTCATTCCTGTCGCAAGTCCAGGCGCGGCATGGCGCTCGCGTGACTGTCGTGCTTGATGAGGCTTATAACGAGTTTCTGGAGCCTGAGTTGCGTGTGGACAGTATTGGGTTGGTTAAACATTTTTCAAATCTGATTGTGTCACGCAGTTTTTCCAAGGCTTATGGTTTGGCTGGTTTGCGCGTAGGCTTTGCGGTGGCACAGCCTGCGTTAACTGATTTGCTTAACCGCGTGCGTCAGCCTTTTAATGTGAATTCTCTCGCGCAGGCCGCTGCTATCGCCGCCTTGAATGATAAAGAATTCCAGGTAAAAAGTTTTGCAGTCAACCGCGATGGTAAAGCGCAATTGCAACAGGCTTTCGACGCGCTCGGTTTGAAATATGTCCCGAGTTATGCGAATTTTGTTTTGGTTCATGTCGGGGACGCTGCGCGTATCAATCTTGAGCTGCTCAAACGAGGTGTGATCGTGCGCCCTGTCGCCGGAGATGGATTGCCAGAGTGGTTGCGCGTATCGATCGGCCTGCGTGAAGAAAATCAGAGATTTATCGATGCATTGACAGACATTCTCACAGCGACTGGCACATGAGTGTGACTGATATTGTGGCGATCGCTGAACAGTCTCCCTTGAGAATCAATACGCTTGCAGTGATTGGCGTGGGACTGATCGGTGGTTCATTTGCCGCTGCCTGTCGCAAAGCTGGCATCGTGTCGCGTGTGATCGGGGCAGGGCGCAAGCCCGAGACCTTGGCTCAGGCTGTTGGATTGGGCTTGATTGACGAGGCCGTCACGCTCGAAGAGGCTGCGCTTCAGGCCGATTTGATTTTCATTGCCGCGCCCGTCGGCGCCTTTGAGTCGATATTTGCTGCCCTTGCGCCTAAGCTCAATGCAGGTGCTTTGATCACCGATGGTGGCAGTACCAAACAGAATGTGGTGACAGCCGCGCGCGCGGGTCTCAAGGATCGTATCGGGCAGTTTGTGCCGGCTCATCCCATGGCGGGATCGCACGAAAAAGGTCCGCAGGCAGCCGACGCAAGTCTCTATACTTCCAAGAAAGTGATCCTGACTCCTTTGAGCGAAAACAACGCTGCAGATGTCGCGCGTATTCAGGCCGTGTGGCAGGCTTGTGGCGCACAGGTCAGTTCAACGACACCCGCCCAGCACGATGGCATGGTTGCGGCCGTCAGTCATTTGCCTCATTGGCTCGCTGCGCTATTCATGCAGCATATTGTGGCTAGCCCGGATGCTGCGCTCAAGCTGCAAACCGCGGGCACAGGTTTCAGGGATTTCACGCGTGTCGCGCAGGGCTCTGCTGAAATGTGGTCTGACATTTTTATGGCGAATCGAGACGCAATGCTCCATGAGCTTAAAACCTTGCGCGCGGTGATGGATCGCGCAGAGCAAGCACTTGAGGCTTCAGACGAGGCGTGGCTGCGCGATATGCTTGAAGCCGCAGCAAAAGCTCGCGCCGACTGGCCCGGAAGTCCAACATGACACATACTGATTTTATTGATCTGCCCCCAGCCAAGCATGCGCAGGGCACCATTACATTGCCAGGCTCAAAAAGTATTTCTAATCGCGTCTTGCTGCTTTCCGCACTCGCAGAGGGCAGTACGCGAATAAATGGCTTGCTGCAGTCTGATGATACGCAGGTGATGCTGGCTGCTTTGCAGCAACTTGGCGTGCAAATCACGACACATGCCCAGGACTCTGTGACGGTAAGTGGCGTCGCACAGTTTCCGGTCAAAAATGCGGCACTCTTTATGGGCAATGCAGGGACTGCCATTCGCCCGTTGACCGCAGCACTTGTGATGATGGGTGGTCATTACACCTTGTCCGGTGTTGCTCGGATGCATGAACGACCGATCGGTGATTTGGTGGAGGGCTTGCAGGAAATGGGGGCGCAAGTGAGCTACCTCGGTACGCCAGGCTATCCCCCTCTGGAGATTCATGCAGCCCAGTCTTTGAGAGACCGTGTGCGCGTGCAAGGCTCGGTATCCAGTCAATTCCTGACTGCCGTGCTGATGGCTGCACCGTTGGCTGTTATGCAGTCTGGCCGATCCCTGAAGATCGAGGTCGTAGGCGAATTGATCTCCAAACCCTACATCGAAATCACCCTCAATCTGATGGCGCGCTTTGGTGTGACAGTTGATCGACATGGCTGGCAAGAGTTTGTGATTAGCCCTGGCAGCCGTTATCGCTCGCCGGGACAGATATTTGTCGAAGGCGACGCATCATCCGCTTCATATTTTCTTGCACTCGGCGCGATTGGTGGTGGCCCGGTGCGTGTCGAGGGTGTGGGCGATCAGAGTATTCAGGGCGATGTAGCCTTTGCTGACACGATCCAGGCGATGGGTGCAACAGTCAAGCGTGATGCGAATTCGATTGAGGTGACAGGCGTAAATGTAGCGAGTGGCGCGAGATTGAAAGCCTTCGATATGGATTTCAATTTGATTCCGGATGCGGCGATGACAGCGGCTGCGCTGGCAATGTTCGCCGATGGCCCCTGTACCTTGCGCAATATTGCTAGCTGGCGCGTCAAGGAAACGGATCGCATTCATGCCATGCAGACTGAGTTGCGCAAATTAGGCTCTGTGGTCGAGAGTGGCCCGGACTGGTTGCGCGTGTATCCCGTCGCGTCAGGTCAATGGCAGGATGCTGCAATTGATACCTATGACGACCATCGGATGGCGATGTGCTTTTCACTGGCCGCGTTTGGCCAGTCTGCCGTGCGGATCATGGATCCAGGTTGCGTCAGTAAAACTTTTCCAACTTATTTTGATGTGTATGCGAGCTTGCTGAAATGACCCAATTGGCACCAGTAATCACCATTGATGGTCCGACAGCTTCTGGAAAAGGGACCGTTGCGCACCGTGTTGCGCAAGCGCTGGGATGGGGCGTGCTGGATAGTGGGGCACTTTATCGTCTGACGGCATTGTCTGTAATGCGCAGCAATATCTCTCCTGAAGACGGCCCCTCTGTTGTGCGCGCCGCGCAGGAACTTGATGTGGTGTTCCACCCAGAGGGGATTTTGCTGAGCGGCCAGGAGGTATCTGAAGATATCCGCCAGGAGGAGGTCGGTAATCTGGCTTCACATATTGCGCCAAACCCTGCCCTACGGGCTGCTTTACTGGCACGTCAGCGCGCTTTTAGGGTAAGACCGGGTCTGGTGGCGGATGGTCGGGATATGGGCACGGTAGTATTTACGGATGCGCCACTAAAAATATTTTTAGTTGCTGATGTACAGGCAAGGGCTGAACGTAGATGTAAGCAATTGATCGAAAA
>CAIPID010000352.1 GCA_903865015.1 uncultured beta proteobacterium
AAGTCTGTTTTGTCGACGATGATGCATATTCTGTCGACGCGGCAAAGGTCCTCATAAAAATTTCAGGCGCACAACCCATCGTGGTCAAGATTGATATTGCCCGTGGCGCGGTAGCACGCCCCTTAACTGATCGGGATATCGAAGATAAAGTACGTGCCCTGTGCGCGTATGGTAAGTCTGGCATTGACCCGGAGCCAATTATCAAAGCTGTTTGGCAGCTCGACGAGAGTACTGACGTCGGTCAGTTAATGAAACTTGTAGTTGGGCACGCGCGTGGGTCAACCTCCTGACCTCGTGCGAAGTATGATCTAAAAACCACTAAAACAAAAATTATTTCGAGACAATTCATCATGACTACATGGCTTCGTTCAATCGCCGCAGCGTTGGTATGCGCATTTTTCCTATCGGGAAATGTATATGCTCAGGCTCAATTCAAACCTACAGCACCGGTCAAAATTATCGTGGCTTTTCCACCCGGTGGCGGCACAGATGCGGTATCCCGGATTGTCGCGGAGCGCTTGACTGACCTGTGGCATCAGCAGGTGATTGTCGAAAACCGGGCCGGCGCACAAGGCAATATTGGCACCGCTTATGCAACAAAAATGCCTGCTGATGGCTACACCATGATGATTGCGCACCAAGGGGTATTGACGGTGAATCCACATCTTTACAAGGATATGGGTTTTGATCCCTTCAAGGATATCGCGCCGGTCGCGCGCGTGACGCAGCAACCCTTCGTGCTTGTCGCGCATCCTTCGGTCGCCGCCAACAATCTAAAAGAGCTCGAGGCTCTTGCTAAAAGCAAGCCCGGCAAACTTAATTACGGCTCGAGTGCGACAGGCCCGCAATTGGCCGTTGAGCTCTTTAAATACAACACCGGCTCAGATCTGATGCATGTTGCCTACAAAGGGGCAGGTCCAGCCGTGATTGATTTACTCGGCGGCAATATTGATTTGCTGGTGGCCAATCCGACCTCCGTTGCACAGCACGTCAAGTCTGGCAAACTGAAGGCAATCGTCTTGTTTGGCAAGGATCCTGTTGGCGTGTTGCCTGGTGTGCCTACAGCGATCGATGCTGGCTATCCGGCGCTGGCTGATATTCCTGAGTGGTATGGTCTCGCTGTGCCTGCAGCCACGCCAGCGGTGGTAGTCGCGCAATTGAATCACGACATTAATTCGGTACTGAACGATCTGGCGGTTAAACAGAGAATCAGTGACCTAGGGCTGAACGCTTCTCCAACGACACCCGAGGATTTTGCTCAGCAAATCCGGCGCGATTATGATCGTTGGGGTGCACTGATTCAAAAAGCGGGAATCAAAGGAGATTAAATTCAAAAAAATAGCCCCAAATATTAGTGGGGCTATTTCACTTAACGCAGTATTCTTAAACAGAGCCACTAGAATTCAAGCATTAACCCGCTTGTGTAGTTTTGCCAGTTTTCGAAGACTTGCTTGATTTGGTCTTTTTGGTTGATTTCTTGCTTGATTTCTTCTTGCTCGAATTTCCACTTTTTGCTGAGCTTTTCTTGGCGCTCGATTGTGAGGTCGAAGGAGAAGCCGTTTGGGCAACGACTGGAGCGGCCTGAGCAAAACCGAAGAAGGCAACAAATACCAGTACCGCTAGCTTCTTGATCATAATAATTCCTTGTTTTTGAGTCGATGCAGCTATTTAATCCGTAATAACCTTATTTTAGCCCTCAAATGCAAAAAAACAATTTTGAAATGACTGATTCAGGTCAGGAAACGCCACAAGTTGGTATGGATGAGACATCTTCAGACTGGGAATTCAGTGGTATTACGTTTTTTCGTGCTTTGGGGTATGTAGTCGGTCTGCTGTCCTTTATGGTGGGCACAGCACTATTTATGCTGGGCTTCTCGCTCGCCAACGAGACTTTGGTGCAGGTGGCAACAATCTTATATAGCCTGGCGGTCATGTCCCTGGTAGGGCGTATAGTGATCCAGAGGTATAAGCCTCGTAACGAATTGCAGGCCGTCTGGGTCGCAATGGCGATGCTCGGCGCGGGCTGCATGATTTATGCGGGGCTTGCTCTGATTATTTCTGTTGCCCATCTGATATAAGGCAGGCCTAAGGTTATCCCTAGTTTTGCTTGTTTAGTAAGCTTGGCGCAATATTCGAACCATACGCTTTCAGAGTAT
>CAIPID010000353.1 GCA_903865015.1 uncultured beta proteobacterium
CCAGGCGAGCAACACATCACCGATGCCACGTTCAGCAAAGGAAGTCGTCGCTCCTCTCGCACCGGAATCCAGCACTTTAACGTTCGCATATAGTGCTCGGACAAACTCTTTTGCACTCGCATCATCGCCTCCTGGCTGTTTGAGTGCATACGCCCAAGCAGCCAGGTAATTCCAGCGCGCTCCACCAGAGGTTTTGGGATTGGGGGTGACAACAGCTATGCCAGGCTTGATCAAATCACTCCAGTCGGCAATCTTTTTAGGATTTCCCTTGCGTACAAAAAAAACGATCGTCGAAGTGTAGGGAGAAGATTGATTAGGCAGCCGTTTCTGCCAGTCGATGGGGATAAGATTGAATTTAGTCAGAGCATCCACATCATAGGCGAGTGCCAGGGTAACGACATCCGCATCCAGTCCATCGATAACAGAGCGCGCCTGCTTGCCTGAACCACCATGGGATTGGCGAACAGAAACAGATTCGCCTGTCGTTTGTTTCCAGTGTTTGGCAAAAGCTTTGTTGAAGTCTTGATACAACTCACGCGTTGGATCGTAGGAAACATTAAGCAGAGTAACCTGCGAAAAAGCGTTGAGCGAAAACCCCACCGACAATAACATCGCGCCAAGTAGTTTTAAAAATACTAAACGTTTCGAATGAATTTTCATCATGCCCACGCATGGCGAATCATGCCGGCAGCAACCGTATGTTTGGTGGCATCGTCAATCAACACAAAAGAACCTGTCGCAATTGATTCATCATATAAGTCTGCAGCGATTGATTTCTGCAAAATAAGATTGATACGTCCAATCTCATTAGTCTTGATTGTCGAAGCGCCAAAGCCCTGCGACAAAGTATGAATATCCAGCACTTGTTCGATATCTTTGACCTTTGCAAACACGGTTTGTGTTGTATGTTGGAGTAAATATTTTCGGGAGAGCGACAAGGACTCCGCATCAAGCCAGCAGACATCGGCCTGCAGTGATTTAGCCAGTACAGGCTGCTCTTCCGAGGCACTCGCGGAAACAATCAAATCCCCGCGCGACACATCCACGTCATCGGCGAAACGAATCATCACCGCCTGTCCTGCAACAGCTTTTGAGACGCCAGAATCTGTTAAATCCGTCACAAGATCGTTTGCCACCTGTATTTCAGCAACAGTCGTAACCTGACCACCCGGCAAGATCTTCACAGTCTGACCGGACAATATTTGCCCCGACTCAACTTGACCTAAGTACCCACGAAAATCGTTGGCGACGCTCCCATCCTGCCTGGCCACGTACTGCACAGGCAAACGCAACGACGGCAATCTTGAGGATTGAACAATCTCAACCGACTCTAGCCACTGGAGGAGACTAGGGCCTCGATACCAAGGTGTCTGATCGCTCAAATCAACAACGTTGTCCCCCTGCAATGCTGAAACAGGGATCATCACTGGCGCGGGCAGCCCGATCGCACGCGCCAGTGCTTCAACCGACAATCGGATTTTATTGAAAACAGCCTCATCGAAATTCAACAAGTCCATCTTATTGACAGCGAACACGACCTGCTGCAACCTCAACAAACGCACAATCGACGCATGGCGCTTAGTTTGTGCAAGCAAGCCCGCAGGCTCTACATTTAAATCCACGCGCGTCGCATCCACCAATACAACCGCCACATCAGCCTGCGACGCGCCCGTTACGAGATTGCGTGTGTATTGCTCATGACCCGGTGCGTCAGCAACGATGAATTTACGCTTAGCGGTCGCAAAATACCTGTATGCGACATCAATCGTAATACCCTGTTCTCGTTCCGCTTCTAGACCATCGGTCAGCAGCGCCAGATCAACTTGGGCGTCACTGGCTTTAACGCGCGCATGACGCGTCTTGGACAAGGCAAGTAACTGGTCAGCCAGCACGGCTTTGCTGTCATACAACAATCGACCTATTAAAGTGCTTTTCCCATCATCGACGCTACCAGCTGTGATAAAGCGCACAACGCCCTGTGTGTCACCGCGCGCGTGAACCGACTGATTCGGTGCAATATGATTCTGGATCATTAGAAATATCCTTCTTTTTTACGACGTTCCATCGAGGCTTCGCTCGTCTGATCGTCCATCCGTGTCGCTCCACGCTCGGTGATTTCAGACAAAGCAGTCTCTCGAATAATGTCCTGCGGTGTTAGCGCGATACTGGCAACGGGACACGTGCAACTGATGTCGCCTACCGTTCGGAATCTGACGTCAACGATCTCACTGACATCGGTTGAGCTTTTAGGTGTAATGGACGTAACGGGAACAAGTAAGCCATTTTTTTGCACAACTTCTCGCTTGTGGGTGTAATAAATACTGGGCAACTCAAGCCCTTCACGCGCGATGTATTGCCAGATATCAAGCTCGGTCCAATTTGAAATCGGGAAAACGCGCATATGCTCGCCTGAGGAAATGCGTGCGTTATACAAACGCCAGAGCTCGGGTCGCTGAGCCTTAGGATCCCATTGTCCGAACTCATCCCGGAACGAAAATATGCGCTCTTTCGCACGCGCTTTTTCTTCGTCGCGACGCGCGCCTCCCATCAAGGCATCAAAACGGTACTCGGCGATAGTCTCAAGCAAGGTTGTTGCCTGTGCGGCATTACGCGAATCTGTTTCTTTTCTGAGCTTGACCGTACCCTTGCGTATCGAATCTTCCACATGTCCGACAATCAGTTTTGAACCCGTTTTGGCAACGATTTCATCACGAAACTGAATCACTTCAGCGTAGTTATGACCTGTGTCGATGTGAACCAGAGGAAATGGAAGTTTTATTTCACGCGCACCGAACCGGAAAGCTTTACGGGCAAGATGAAACATAACGATAGAATCTTTGCCGCCTGAAAAAAGCATCGCAGGATTTGCGCACTGCCCGACAACCTCACGAATGATATATATCGATTCAGCCTCCAGCCAGTCAAGATAATCATTATTAATGTTTGGCGCAGGGGTATGCGCATGCGATACCTTTTCAATAATCTCTGCAGCTTCCTGTTGAGCTGCGGGTGTCACATGCAGTCCACACTCTTTACTTTCCTTTTGTAGCCACCACCAGCGCCCCGCCCGTACGTCTTCATTTTCTCTGATGGCACGCGTGCAGGGCTCGCAACCGATACTGGCATATCCCTGTGTGTGCAAGGGGTGAACCGGCACATTACGCGTCTGGACATACGCCCAAACTTCTTCTTGCGTCCAGTCGAATAAGGGATTGAATTTCTGCATATCCCGAGCGGCATCCAGTTCCTGAAACTCAAGATCTTCGCGCGTGACAGCCTGCTCCTTGCGCTGCCCTGTTATCCAGGCATCAGCGCCCTTCAACATTCTGTTCAGCGGTTCGATCTTGCGGACATGGCAGCAGGCTTTTTTAGCTTGCTCAGACTCATAAAATCCGTTGATACCGAAATCTTGAACAAAGGCCGTCACGCCTTGTTCATAGGGCACAGCTGTTTCGATCTTGATTTGATATTGTGATTCGCACCGTCTGATCATCTCGAGCGTTTCGTTGTGTAAACGCCCGGTGTTAAGTGTGAATATTTGAATGGCAAACTGATTAGTGGAAATCGCATCCGTCAAGACCATATCTTCCACAGCAAGACTCGTAGCAAAACGAACAGTCTGATAGCTTTGCTGAATATTGCGGAGTCGATCATGCAGGACTTCGATTTTTTTATTCAACGACGCCTGATTTAAATTATTTACGGGAATCCGCCACAACTGAATTTTTTGCTCAATCATCTTGTTCTCTTTTGCGCGCTATCGACGGCGGAGAAATGCAATCGACTCGACCTGAATGGTGAAGTGATTTCATTTTCAAAGATGATGATGCTAAGGTGTTGGGAGCGCCAAACAAACAACAATAAATTTATATCGATATGTGTTGGACGGTTATTAGCTCAGTTTTTTTATGTATAAACGAAATGCTTGCTAACGATTTTTAAGTTCAAAAACGATGCTCACTCGCAGCCACTGTCGCACGAGCGGTTCAGTGCCGTCAGCGTTTGCATACTGCCAATTCTTAATCGCTTCGAGTGCAGAATGATCCAGTGCCGTAAAACCACTGCTTTGGACCAGCGTTGCCTGGCCTACCGAACCGTTCTCCAGCACTTCAAGATTCACAACCACCCGGCCTTCCTGTCTGTGCCTGATGGATTCGGAGGGATAGCGAGGTTTCGGACTCTTGACAAGTTTTGGGGCGGTTTGAGTTGAGGTAGATGATCCCTCAGATGAACTAGGCTCTGCGCGCTGGCTTGACCCGTTTTTGACTTCATGACTGGATTGCTCGGGTTGTTGACTAGATTGCTCTTGAGGAAGCTTCTGAATATTTTTTTTCTCAGTCACTTGAATTTTTTTATTCGGTTGAACCGCTTGAGTTGGCTTGGCCTTTAAAATAAGAGGTACTTCTGCTGGCGGTATTGAATCGGGG
>CAIPID010000354.1 GCA_903865015.1 uncultured beta proteobacterium
ATAGGCAAAAGCCGGACAGGCAGCGGTGGTCGTCCAGTCTTTGATGTCTATGTTGTCTTTTACTGCAAAGGGTATGCCTAATAGTGGCAAGCAGCCAGGATCCGAAGATTCAAGTTTGCTTAATTGCGTATCGATTTGCGCTTCAGTCGCCAGCCATATCCAAGCTGGATCGGGACTGAGGGCTTGTCTTTCGCGCAGATTATTCATGTGCGCAGTGATGACGGCACGAGGTGATTTTTTACCTGACAGATAGTCGTGCTTGAGCGCTGAGAGGCTAATCATGCACGCATCTCCCTTTGAAATACTTCGAGCGCGTGTGCTTTGGTTGCGATAAATAGAGGATCGCTGACGGCTTCAGGAGCCCGAGGCTTGGGCATATCAAAGTCGATAAATTCCGCGATACGCGTAGGTCTGCGGGTCAGCAATAATATTTTGTCCGCGAGAAAAACCGCATCTTCGAGGTCGTGGGAGACGATCATCATCGTGACACCTGTCGCGAGATTAGCTTCCTGTAGCTTTGCGCGGATGAATAATGTCATCTCAAAATCGAGAGCGGAAAATGGCTCGTCCAGAAACAGGACTTCGGGACGTGTCGCCAAAGCACGCATGATGCAGACGGTCTGTTGCTGGCCACCCGAGAGTTCGTAGGGATATAGTTTGAGATTGAATCGGATTTCAAATAATCCGATCAGCTCATTCACGCGCCTTTTGACCTCGTCTTTTTTAACGCCTTTGCGCTTGAGCGGATAAGCAATGTTGTCCCAGGCACTCATCCATGGGAAAAGCGCATCGCGGTAGTTTTGAAAAACATAGCCAATGCTTGTGTCTTTGAGTGACTTACCATCAAAAAGTATCTGGCCTCCATCGATGGGCATCAGACCTGAGATCATATTGATCAGAGTCGATTTGCCGCAACCATTCGGCCCAAAAATCGAGACGATCTTTCCCTTTGGAATATTTAAATCAAAATCTTCATAAAGCGGCGCACCCCCAAAGGCTTTATTTAGACCACGGATGGTGACATGTGTCCCTGCAGGCTGGGGACTTTCAAGAATCGTACTCATGCTTTACCACTCCAGTGAATCAGGTGTTTTTCCAGCATCATGAACAACACATTCAATCCGTAGCCTACCGCGCCGGTGATGATGATTGAGCTGTACATTTCTTTTACGTTGAACACTTGTTGTGCATCGATGATGCGATGACCAAGGCCATCCTCCGAGCCGATAAACATCTCGGCAACAATCACAATGACAAGCGCCATCGAGATGCCACTGCGCAGGCCCACAAAGGTTTGTGGCAGGCTCTCCATGAGCAATACATCTTTAAAAATATAGCGTTTAGGAATGCCCATTGTCATTGCGGCCATGACGCGTGTTTTCTTCGCATTCATCACACCGTAGGCGCTGTTGAACAAAATCACCAGCACAGCCGCAAAGGCTGCGATGGCGACTTTGTTTAGATCCGTAATGCCGAAGATCAGCAAAAATAAAGGGATCAACGCCGACGATGGGGTAGAGCGAAAAAAATCAACCAGAAACTCAACGCTACGATAAATACTTCTTGAACTGCCAAGCGCTATGCCGAGCGGCACGCCAATCACTGTCGCAACACCAAATGCGTAGAGTGTCCTGCGCAGCGTTGCGAGCAGATCAATATTCATAGCTCCTGAAATCAGCGATTTCCATAAAAAAATCAGCGTATCGACGGGAGGAGGTAACAAAACGGGTTTCACCCATTTTGCCGAGATGGCGAGCTCCCACAGTGCCAGCAATAACAGTGGGCCGATCAGTGGCAGAAGTATGGAGGCTTTAAGGTTCGTAATACGCATTGCCTCATGCTCCGTACATGAGGGATTTCACATCCACTTTTTGCGTAAAGATTTTGCGTTCTGTGAACACATCGAAATATTTTTGAAACGCCGCGATGTCACTTGGTATGAATTCGTTGTACATGACGAAATTCGCAATCGGAACTTCTTTGGCGATCGTGCTGTCTATCGAGGTGTATTTATCAAGAGTAAGACGCGCGGCATCGGGCTCTTTTCTGACGAAATCCACACCTTTCGCGTAGGCGGCTAAAAACTTCTTCACATCCTCGGGGTTTTCTTTAATGAGCGATGTGGTGAGCGACGCTGTACCGCCGAACCATGGTGCGTCCGCATCATCCAGCACATATTTTGAAATCACTCCGGTCTCAAGAATTTTGCTTTGTTCTTTCATGCGACCGATCGTGCCGCTTGGTTCCAGTGTGTAGACAGCATCGATTTGCCCGGCGACGAGTGCGGGGACATGCTGACCCACAGGCAGCTCAATGGGTTTGATATCGCCCAAGCCATTTTTTTCGAGAATGATCTTGGTGAGCACTACGTTTTGAATGCCAGGTCCGCAGGCGATGCGCGCGCCTTTCAGATCTTTGATCGAAGTGGCTTTGCTGTCCATCGGGACTAGGAATTCATCCAGTACATATTTATGGTTGGAGGGGTTGGAGCAAATGATTTTGAACAGGTTAGGGGAGGTGATTTCACCCAAAGCCAAGGCTGCGGACGCGGTGCCATTCGCAGAACCATGAATACGCCCTGCAATCATCGCTTCAACAATCTGTGAGGGGCTGGCGAATTTGACCGCCTCGACATCCAGACCGCCTTCTTTGAAATAGCCCTTTTCCAGAGCGACATAAAAAGGCAGACCCGCTGCAATCGGCCAGTAACCCATCAGGATTTTCCCTCCTGCCGCACGGGTGACCGCAGGGAGCATGGACATCAGTGCCGTACCGGCACCTACGGTTAATAGTTGGCGACGGCGATTCGAGGTTTGGCGCATGGCATTTCCTTTAATTGATCGACTCAGGAGGGTGTTTGACTTGAAATCAAACTGATGTACAAGCTTGTATGCAAGCAAGTTGCATGCCAGTTTGATTGCTCTGAGCGATAAAGGAAGATATCTGAATACGTGTTTTGAAAGCGTGCGGTATATGTGGGCAAGAGCACGAATGCGCACTGCGGGTACTGGCGCGCACCAATGCGGTGCGGTTTGCTATGACTGAACGGCGCCTAGTTCCTGATGGACCTGATTGATCGATCTCTGAAGCTGTTTCATCGGGTAGGTGAGATCGGGGTACTTATTCTCGAGGATCTCTTGAGGGAGTGACTTGAGTGTGTCGTTCGGATTCAGAGATCCAAAAGACGCGAGCATGTCAGATAGGTGGCGTACGACGGATTGCGGAGGTTCAGGCATAGACAGCAAGGTGGTCAGCACCGCAGCAATCTGTGAGGCCAGCATATGGCTTTGAATCAATAGATTATTGAACTCCGCTACGTGCTTTTGGTGCGATTCGGGCTCAAGCATCATGCGATAAAAAGCGCTGGCAAAATTGCTAAAGGCCACGTGAACGTTTTTACGCGCCAGCCTCCAGTTGAGGTCGGCTTGCCCGACTTGTGGATTCCTTGGGTTAATGCCTGATTGGCTTCGCGTGTCCAGATACTGAATACCTGATTGTAAGTAAGTGCGGTTGGCCATCACCGCTGCTTTGGCAAGCGATGGCATGAATTGTGATTCCCACCAGGGTAGGAAATAACTGCAGACGAAACAAATCACTGAGCCCACGAAAGTATCGATCGCGCGATCCGCAATAATGGTTGAGGAGTCTGGATCAATAAAGTGAAATGCCATCAGAATCGCAGTCGTATTCAAGGTCGAGGCTGCCATGTAGTTGACCTGGATCATGCTTGCGCCAACGATGGTAGTGATTACCATCAGGATGAAAAGCATGGTTTGATCGTGCACACTAAAAAGTATGCCGAAAGCCATGGCGCAGCCTAGCAGTGTGCCGAGCAGACGAAAGACATTACGTTGTCGTGTGAGCGCGAATCCCGGCTTCATGATGATGAGCACGGTGAGCAGGATCCAGAAACCTTGGCGCGCGAAAACAGGTACCAGTGTCGACAAGGCCATGGCGATGCCGGCAGCGAGTGTGATGCGAAGTGCATAACGGCAAATCGGTGAATCCAGCCGTAAATTGCTCGTCAGCATGCCAACGCGAAACTGATCACGCGACAGGAACTGGGTCAGCGAATTATTAATATCAACGGAGTGGATGGGTTTTGTACCAGGTGATCCGCGCGTGTATTCAGCCATTCGGTCAACAATACGTGCGTTGAGGCTCAGGCGTCTGAGAATTTCTACGCATAATCTGTATACATCAGGTTCGCGTGTCGCCAGCCCGCTTTCTTGCATCAGCTGGACTTCATACTCAAGCGCGCGTAATTCAGCCTTTACACTGCTGCGACGCCTGACCGGGCGATCGCGTGAGACCGCCAGGGCAATGCGCTCAATCTCTTGGGACATCTTGTGCAGAGCATCGCGCATAAAAATTAGCGTGTCTGAGTCTTCGAGCGTTTTTCGCAGTAAGGCGTAGTCTGTACGGGTTGCAACAAGCGTGTCGAGAATCGCGATCATCTCTACAAAAAGGTTCCACAGCATAATGCGGCGCGGATCTTTTTTAGTCGTTTCAGTCGTTAAGCCTCTGAGCACCATGTCGCGAGCGGCTTGGTGTTTCTCGATCATGTCAGACTGGCAGGTGATCAGTTCGCGATAGTTCGTATCCAGATCACTGTCGAGGTTGTACATGTTCGCACGACGCGCAATGTATTCAGCGGTCGCGAACAAGGCGATGGATAGGGCTTGTTCTTTCTCGCGCATGATCATCACACGACTGACTAGATAGCTAAATACCGAGTAGAACAATCCACCCCCAAAAGAGGTGAGTGTGTGCAGCAACACCTCGTCTGCTGATAACGGGGAGTGCATGGTGACCGTCATCAATAACAGGCAGGCAAAGCCAATCTGACCGCCTTTTTTGCCGTAAACCGAGAGCATCGAAAAAAAGAAACATTGCCCGATCACGGCAATCCAGATCATCAAAGGATGCGAGGAGGCCAACCCGGTAATGGCGACCGTCACGCCACCCAGTAGCGCGCCACCCAACATCTCTCGGGCCCGGTGCTCATGCGGACCAGGCTGGTCGATAAATGCGACACACAGCGCACCAAAGGTCGCCACCAGGCCTTCTGCGTACCAGCCAAACACCCCACCGATCACCATGATTGGCAGCAAAGTACCGGTCGCACGCCGCATGCCACTATAAAAATGGTGGCTATACAGGTAGCGCCTGACTTGGTTAATGCTGATGTCCATGGGGGAGGCTGGGCGATTGGTTGTCGGGTTTACCCTGATTATAGGCCTGCTGATTTGCGCTGCGGCGCACAACACGTTAAAGTTTAAGATTCGTGCGAAAAAAGCTCACCGCTTTTTGCGTGCAATGGCTTCAATGTCCGGGTCACCGCCCGATTTGCGCTTGCCATTTAAACTTTTGCTGCTGTCCCCGCCATAAGCTGTGGTCAGCGCGTCCGTTTCGATCCAGTGCACCCCTGTTGGGTGCGTGCAACGCCTGAAGGCGAATGTGCGTCGGGTTGGCAAGGTGTCCGGGTGGCCAGGCTCCGTGAGCTTGAAAACGTCGGGTCATGTTGCGATTTCCGTCGCGGTTCCGTGACTCTCTATATGGATGTGTTTAAAGCACACGGGGAGAACAGTCTGATGGGTAATGCCGGTAATGAAAGGAATGAAATCATGGAACTCAATGGCGCAGATATCGTCGCGCGTTGTCTGGCTGACGAAGGCGTAGAACACGTCTTTGGCTACCCCGGTGGAGCAGTGCTCTACATTTACGACGCGATTTACAAGCAAGATAAATTCAAACATATCCTGGTTAGGCATGAGCAGGCTGCCGTTCACGCAGCGGATGCTTATTCGCGCTCGTCCAACAAAGTAGGCGTATGCCTGGTCACCAGCGGTCCTGGTGTCACCAATGCTGTCACGGGTATCGCAACGGCCTACATGGATTCGATCCCGATGGTGATCATCAGTGGTCAGGTGCCAACGCACGCCATTGGTGAGGACGCTTTTCAGGAATGCGACACGGTGGGTATCACCCGACCTTGTGTCAAACATAATTTCCTGGTGCGGGACGTCAAAGACCTTGCAGAGACCATGCGTCGCGCGTTTTATATCGCGCGTACTGGACGTCCGGGCCCTGTTCTGGTTGATATCCCCAAAGACATCACCGTTGCGCATTGCAAATACACGCCCTCTAAAGGCGAACCGGTTTTGCGCTCTTACACTCCAGTGGTGAAAGGCCATCAGGGGCAGATCAAAAAAGCGGTTCAGATGCTGCTCCAGGCTGAGCGCCCCATGGTCTACAGCGGTGGTGGTGCGATTTTGTCGGATGCCTCTGCTGAGCTGACACAGTTCGTCAAGATGCTTGGTGCGCCTTGCACCAACACGCTGATGGGATTGGGCGCTTATCCTTTTAGCGACAAACAATACGTTGGTATGCCGGGCATGCACGGCACCTACGAGGCCAATATGGCGATGCAGCACTGCGATGTGCTGATTGCAATTGGCGCACGTTTTGACGATCGCGTGATTGGTAATCCCAAACATTTCGCACAAAACCCACGCAAAATTATTCATATCGATATTGATCCTTCCTCTATTTCAAAGCGGGTCAAAGTCGAAGTGCCGATTGTGGGCAACATCAAAGATGTTCTGGTTGAAATGATGGCGCAGTACGAAGCCGCAGCCGTTGAGACCAAACAAAACACCGAGGCGCTTGCTAAGTGGTGGCAGCAAGTTGACATCTGGCGTGGCAAAGAGTGCATGAAATTTGCCGATTCGCTCGAGGTGATTAAGCCTCAGTCCGTGGTGCAAAAACTCTGGGAAATCACTGGTGGCGACGCCTTCATCACCTCGGATGTGGGCCAGCACCAGATGTGGGCGGCACAGTATTACGGCTTCAATAAGCCACGCCGCTGGATCAACTCCGGTGGTCTGGGTACCATGGGTGTCGGGCTCCCCTACGCGATGGGCGTTCAGATGGCTAACCCCGATGCGACCGTCGCCTGTATTACTGGCGAAGGCTCGATCCAGATGAATATCCAGGAGCTCGCAACCTGCCGTCAATACCACCTGACGCCTAAGGTGATATGCCTGAATAACCGTTTTCTTGGCATGGTTCGCCAGTGGCAGCAGATTGATTATTCGTCGCGTTACTCAGAGTCCTATATGGACTCGTTGCCTGACTTCGTCAAACTGGTCGAGGCGTATGGCCACGTAGGCATGCGCATCGAAAAACCTGCCGATGTCGAGGGTGCGTTGCGTGAGGCGTTCAAATTAAAAGATCGCCTGGTATTCATGGACTTCATTACCGATCAGACAGAGAACGTTTGGCCTATGGTCAAAGCCGGTCGCGGTTTGACCGAAATGTTGCTCGGCTCAGAAGATCTGTAAGGAGACCACCATGAAACACGTTATCTCTGTCCTGATGGAAAACGCACCTGGTGCGTTGTCGCGCGTCGTGGGATTGTTTTCCGCACGTGGCTACAACATTGAAACCTTGACCGTTGCACCGACTGAAGACAATACCCTGTCGCGCTTGACACTCGTGACGATGGGCTCGGACGATGTCATCGAGCAAATCACTAAGCACTTGAATCGCCTCATCGATGTGATTAAAGTCGTTGATCTGACGGAAGGACCGCACATTGAGCGCGAACTGATGCTGATCAAAGTGCGCGCTGTAGGTAAAGAGCGCGAAGAAATGAAGCGGATGGCGGATATTTTCCGTGCCCGCATCATTGATGTAACAGACAAGGCCTACACGATCGAACTCACGGGTAACCAAGACAAGATTCAGGCTTTTATCGATGCGCTGGATCGTAGCGCCATACTTGAGACCGTTCGCACGGGCGTCTCGGGTATGGGTCGCGGAGAACGCATCCTCAAGCTTTGATCGCTGCTTGTCTAGAAACGATCTTATTTAAAGAAACACTGTATTTAACGAAACACTGCATTTAATTTACAAAAAATCTGGAGCCCAGAATGAAAGTTTTTTATGACAAAGATTGTGATCTGTCCCTGATCAAGGGTAAAACTGTTGCCATTATTGGTTACGGCTCACAGGGCCACGCCCACGCACTGAACCTGCATGAGTCGGGTGTCAAAGTTGTCGTCGGCCTGCGTAAAGACGGCGCCTCATGGGTCAAAGCAGTCAATGCCGGCCTTAAAGTCGCCGAAGTCGCCGATGCCGTCAAAGCTGCTGATCTGGTCATGATGCTGCTGCCTGACGAGAACATCGCTGCCGTCTACCGTGAAAGCGTCCATGCAAACATCAAGCCAGGTGCTGCCTTGGCTTTTGCACATGGCTTTAACGTCCATTACGGCCAGGTCGTCCCACGCGAAGACATCGACGTTGTAATGGTTGCTCCTAAGGCACCTGGTCACACTGTTCGTGGCACATACGCTCAGGGCGGCGGCGTGCCAGCTCTGGTTGCTGTGCACCAGAATAAATCAGGCGCTGCACGTGACATCGCTTTGTCGTACGCTTGCGCAATCGGTAGCGGCCGTTCAGGCGTGATCGAAACAAACTTCCGCGAAGAAACAGAAACCGACTTGTTCGGCGAACAAGCTGTTCTGTGCGGTGGTGCTGTTGAGCTGATCAAAGCTGGTTTCGACACATTGACCGAAGCCGGCTATGCACCAGAAATGGCTTATTTCGAATGCTTGCACGAGCTCAAGCTGATCGTTGATCTGATCTATGAAGGCGGTATCGCCAACATGAACTATTCGATCTCGAACAACGCTGAGTTTGGTGAATACGAAACAGGTCCTAAGATCGTTACAGATGCCACACGCGATGCAATGCGTCAGGCACTCAAAGACATTCAGAACGGCGAATACGCCAAGCGTTTCATTCTGGAAAACCAGGCTGGTGCACCAACCCTGACATCACGTCGCCGTATTAACGCTGAATCACAGATCGAAGTGGTCGGTGCCAAGCTGCGCGCCATGATGCCTTGGATTGCTGCAAACAAGCTGGTCGACCAGACCAAGAACTAATTTGCAGCTGAAGTTCCGGTTCATGTCTTGTCATGCAGGGCGGACAATCGGAATTTTGGGGCAGTTATTTGAGACACGCCCTTCGGGGCGTGTTTTTTTGGGTTAACCTTTGGCTACGATGAATACACCTCACTACCCCCACCCCATTATTGCCCGCGAAGGTTGGCCTTTCCTTGCCGGCTCGATTTTGATCGCATTGCTAGTGACGCAGTGGTCGCCTGGCTGGTCGATTCCTTTGTGGATCATTGCCGTTTTTGTGTTGCAGTTTTTTCGTGATCCAGCGCGCGCTGGCTCCACCGCACCTAATGCCGTGCTTTCACCCGCTGATGGCCGGATCGTGGTGGTTGAACACACGCATGATCCTTACGGTAATCGCGAGGCGCTGAAAATCAGCGTATTCATGAATGTATTCAACGTACACAGCAATCGCAGTCCTGTAGATGGCAAAGTGCAAAGTGTTGAATACTTTCCAGGTAAATTTTTTAATGCTGCGCTGGACAAAGCCTCACTCGAAAACGAGCGCAATGCCATGGTGATTCAAACAGAATCAGGCCATATTGTGACTGCGACGCAGGTGGCCGGCCTAGTCGCTAAACGTATTCTTTGTTATGCAAAAGTTGGCGACACACTGGCGCGCGGTCAGCGCTACGGCTTTATCCGTTTTGGTTCCCGTGTCGATGTGTATTTACCCCCCGGTTCGCGTCCGCGTGTCGCGATCGGTGACAAGGTCAGTGCGACCAACACCGTATTAGCTGAACTGCCAGAAACCATTGCCTGAGGTGTCCATGCCCAACCATTCTCATCGCGATCCTGAATTACGTCACCGCGGTATTTATCTACTGCCTAATGCCTTTACGACGGCCGCTTTGTTTGCGGGCTTTTATGCAGTCGTACATGCAATGAATAATCGCTTCGAAATGGCCGCAATCGCTATTTTTGTAGCGATGGTGCTCGATGGAATGGACGGCCGTGTGGCACGATTGACCAATACAACTTCTGCTTTCGGCGAGCAGTATGACTCGCTGTCTGATATGACGTCATTTGGCGTGGCGCCAGCCTTGGTCGTCTACGAATGGATGCTTAAAGACCTAGGCCGCTGGGGCATGCTCGCTGCTTTTATTTACGTATGCTGCGCGGCATTGCGTCTGGCAAGATTCAATACCAATATCGCAGTGGTCGATAAGCGTTACTTTCAAGGATTGCCGAGCCCAGCCGCGGCGGCTTTAGTGGCGGGTTTTGTCTGGCTCGTGGTCGATAATCGTTTGCAAGTCCCGCATGAGTTGCTGGCCTGGACGACGTTTTTCATCACGATTTACGCTGGCGTTGCGATGGTGACGAATTTACCTTTTTATAGCGGCAAATCTTTTGCCTTGGGTCGCAGTGTGCCTTTCTGGGTCATTCTGGTTTTTGTCGCCGGATTTATTTTTATTTCCAGTAATCCGCCTGTCGTACTGTTCGGCTTGTTTATTGTGTATGGCCTTTCAGGCTGGGGCGTCTGGGTCTGGCGCAAGAGGCGTGCAAAACAACTAAGCGCGCGTGCCTGAATAGGTCAATCCGACACTCAATAAAAACCTGTCAGTTCAATATTACTGACAGGTTTTTATTATTTCAGTGCCGGCTGTCGCCACCGTGCAGGCTCCACGGATCTGGTCCTGGATGAAAGTGGGTGACCTCTTTGCCATCAGCACCCATATAGACATACATCATTGAGGCCCATACGTCAGATTGTTTGTAACGATACGCCCAGACAATTTCGTTACCCTTGGCCACGCCATCGGTATTGGCGGGCGGGCCAAATTCGCAGGTGACTTGCTGGGCAGTCCATTTGCCCTGCGAAAGCATCGCGAAGTGTGCATCAGTGAGCAGTTGCTTCATCGCCACGACATTGCCTTCTTTTGACACAAAACTCCCGTAGGCATATTGCCCCATTGGCTGCTGCGACCAGATCATGCGCTGCGTGCCGTCGGTGTTGGCGCAAACGGTCGTGGGTTTGCCGAATTGTTTTTCAACCTCGGCAATAGGCGTGCCTGCCGGAACCGATTGCAATTGCGCGCAGCCCGTCAGTGCAAGCGCCGCGGCTAGCAGGCCGAGTAGGCTTTTTGTAGTGCGTGTGCGGTCATTATGACCGTTAATTTGAGTGATATTCATGTTTGTTCCTTTGAGCGGTAATGCCTGGTTAATCCACACTGAATCCGCGCGTGCCCTCATCAAACATCGGGTCAGGCACGGGACCGAATTTCATCACGGTTTGACCATCGTCACCAAAGGTGATCACCATGAATGAATACCATGTGTCCAGATGCATGTAACGATACAGCCAAGTCGTATGCTTGTCGCTGAATCCGAGACCTAAATCCTGAATTTCTGCCGGTGGGCCAAACTGACAATGGATTTGTTCCTTGGTCATGCCGGGTGTTGCCAGGATGGCAAAGTTCGCATCGGTCAGTATCTGCTTAAAACCGCTAATGCGTCCATCCGTCGAAAGTTCGGTTGCCCAGGCTTGTTGCCCCATGGGTTGAGCCGTCCATACCAGGCGTTCGGTGCCTGTTTGTCCCGCACACCGCGCTGCGGGTTGTCCAAATTGTTTAATGACTACATCGATATTGGTACCAGGGGGGATGCTGGTCAGACTGGCGCATCCTGTTAGAAACACCAATAAAAAAGATAAGCTTAGCTTTCTGATGCGCATGTCATGTCCGTAGAGGGGTAATCATGGTGGGCGAGGTTGCTCCAATGGGATTGATTTTAGCGAATCAGCTATAATTGTCTGGCTTTACTGAAGTTTTTACTAAAACTAACCATCACGTTCGGGCACCTCAGCCCCAACGCTTGTAAATCGAGGAATTAAAATGTCTGTAGCTGATATCAAAAAATCCGACATCGTCGCGCAATTTCAACGCGCACAAGGCGATACCGGTTCCCCAGAAGTTCAAGTGGCATTGCTCACAGCTCGTATCAATGAGCTGACAGGTCACTTCAAGACCCACATGAAAGACCACCACTCACGTCGCGGCCTCCTGCGTATGGTTAGCCGTCGCCGTAAGTTACTCGATTATCTCAAGGGCCGTAACCCAGATTCCTATCGTGCACTGATCGAAAAACTCGGTCTGCGTAAGTGATATTTTCCTTGATCGGAATCCATGGGGCAGTCTCCCCGTGAATCAACCGTGGTCGGTGCGGCTTATAGCCGCCTTGTCCACGGTTTTTCATTTGTAAGGAATAAATTGTCATGTTCAATAAAGTGACCAAATCTTTTCAGTATGGCCAACACACTGTTGTGCTTGAGACTGGTGAAATTGCTCGCCAGGCTTCAGGTGCAGTGCTCGTTACCATCGAAGACACCGTCGTACTCGCAACAGTTGTTGCAAAAACATCAGCCAAATCAGGTCAGGACTTTTTCCCCCTGACAGTTGACTACATTGAGAAAACCTATGCTGCGGGTAAGATTCCCGGCGGTTTTTTCAAGCGCGAAGGCAAGCCTAGCGAAAAAGAAACACTGACCTCGCGTCTGATTGACCGCCCGTTGCGCCCTCTGTTCCCAGAAGGCTTCTACAACGAAGTCCAGGTCATCATTCACGTGTTGTCCGTCAATCCCGAAATCGATCCTGATATCGCAGCCATGATCGGCGCGTCCGCCGCGCTGGCTATTTCCGGTATTCCATTCAACGGCCCGATCGGTGCAGCGCGCGTTGGCTATATCGATGGTCAGTACCTGATCAACCCAACTGCTTCGCAGTTGAAAACTTCGAAAATGGATCTGGTTGTTGCTGGTACACAAGCCGCTGTGCTGATGGTTGAATCCGAAGCGCAACAGCTTTCCGAAGAAATCATGCTCGGTGGTGTCGTGTTCGGTCACAACGCCATGCAAGCTGTCATCGGCGCAATCAATGACCTGGTCCGCGAAGCCGGCAAACCCGCCTGGGACTGGCAGCCTGCTGCCAAAAACGAAGCACTCATCGCTTCGGTGACCGCTGCTGCGCAAGACGGCCTGAACGCCGCCTACCAGACTCGTCAAAAGCAAGAGCGCACCAATCAGTTGCGTCAGGTTTACGCAGATGTGCACGGCAAACTGGCCGAGCAGGCCGCAGCATCGGGTGTATCAGCACCTGATGGCGTTGTGGTCGACAACATTCTGTTTGATCTCGAAGCACGCATCGTGCGTACTCAGATTCTGTCTGGTGAGCCACGTATCGACGGTCGCGATACACGCACCGTGCGTCCGATCAGCATCCGTCTGGGCGTGCTGCCACGCGTACACGGCAGTGCCTTGTTCACTCGTGGTGAAACACAGGCGCTGGTCATTGCTACGCTCGGTACCAAGCAAAACGAACAAATCATCGACGCGCTCATGGGCGAGTACCGTGACCGTTTCCTGATGCACTACAACATGCCTCCTTTTGCAACGGGCGAAACCGGCCGCGTAGGTACGCCAAAGCGCCGCGAGATCGGCCACGGCCGTCTGGCCAAGCGCTCACTCGTGCCTTTGTTGCCTGATGCTGCTGATTTCCAGTACACGATCCGTCTCGTGTCTGAGATCACAGAGTCAAACGGCTCGTCCTCAATGGCTTCTGTTTGTGGCGGTTCACTCGCCATGATGGATGCTGGTGTTCCTGTTAAGGATCACGTTGCTGGTGTGGCTATGGGTCTGATTCTCGATGCAGGCAAATTTGCCGTGCTGACAGATATCCTGGGCGACGAAGATCACCTCGGCGATATGGACTTTAAAGTGGCTGGTACCGAAAACGGCATCACCGCTTTGCAAATGGACATCAAAATCCAGGGCATCACAAAAGAAATCATGCAGGTTGCACTGGCGCAAGCCCGTGACGGCCGTTTGCATATTCTGTCGAAAATGCGCGAAGCCATCCAGGGCTCAACCGGCGAGCTGTCAGCCTTTGCACCACGGATGATCTCGATGAAAATCAATCCAGAGAAAATTCGTGACGTGATCGGCAAGGGTGGCGCAACCATCCGTGCTCTGACCGAAGAAACCGGTACGCAGATCGACATCGGTGACGATGGCACGATCACCATCTCGAGCGCCGATCTTGATCGCGCACATGAGGCGCAGCGCCGTATTTCTGATCTGACCGCTGATGTCGAAGTTGGCCAGGTCTACGAAGGCAGCGTTTTGCGTCTGCTGGACTTTGGTGCGATTGTGCAGGTGTTGCCAGGTCGTGACGGTCTGTTGCACATCTCCGAGATTGCTAACTACCGCATTGCTAACATCAACGACGTATTGAAAGTTGGTCAGGCAATTCGCGTAAAAGTGATCGAGGCCGATGACAAAGGTCGTCTGCGTCTGTCAGCCAAAGCAATTGGTGGCATCGAACAGCAAGCCGACGGCGCAGCGCCTGCTGCCGGCGCGCCAGCTGCCGAATCATCATCTACTGCTACCCCTCCAGCCGCTCAGTAATTTAAAGCGACTGTTAAAAACCCTGCAAGGTGCGAGCCCTGCAGGGTTTTTTAATGTGTATTCACAATGCACGTTAACAATTACTAACAAAATAAAAAAACATTAACAACGGGAATCCACCCCAACAGCACTAAGTAAATGTACAGTTAAGGATCAGAGTTTCTATGACCGACCAGGTGCTGAATGATCAAGCTTAAAGATATCGAACAAGCCCGTCTGGCGCTCAAAGGTCAGGTCGTTGAGACGCCTTTTACGCATTCCCGTACCTTGTCAGAAATCCTCGGTGCAGAGATCTGGCTCAAATTCGAAAATCTGCAGTTCACCGCTTCTTTTAAAGAGCGCGGTGCCTACAACCGCATGCGGTCGTTGACAGCAGAGCAACGCAAAAACGGTGTGATCACTATGTCTGCCGGTAATCATGCGCAAGGTGTCGCTTATCATGCCGAGCGTATGGGTATCCCTGCTGTGATTGTGATGCCTAAATTTACACCGACTGTTAAGGTCGCGAATACGCGCAGATTTGGCGTAGAGGTTGTGCTGCATGGCGAGACCTTTGATGATGCGCGTGCACTCGCACTCGAGCTTGCTGAGACCCGACAACTCACGTTGATCCATCCTTACGATGATGATGCCGTCATCGCTGGTCAGGGCACAATTGGTCTTGAAATGCTTGAGGTCAAACCCGATCTCGATATGCTAGTTGTGCCAATTGGTGGTGGTGGACTGATCTCCGGGATTGCGACTGCAGCCAAGGCTTTGCGTCCAGAAATTGAAGTCATTGGCGTACAGACTGAGGCCTTTCCCTATATGGCGGCAGCCGTGCATAACCAAACAATCAAAGGGGCGACTCGTACGATTGCCGAAGGTATCGCAGTTAAAACACCGGGCGTCAAAACGCTAGAAATTATTCGTCAAAAAGTCGATGACATTGTTTTGGTCTCGGAGCGCGACATTGAATACGCAATCGTGACTTTGCTTGAAATCGAAAAGACGGTTGTTGAGGGGGCGGGTGCTGCCGGACTGGCTGCGCTATTGCATGCGCAATCGATGGATGATTCTCGTTTCGAGGGAAAGAAAATTGGCGTCGTACTTTGCGGCGGCAATATTGATCCACTTGTCCTAGGTGGACTGATCGAACGCGGGATGGTGCGGGCAGGGCGACTTACCCGTATACGCGTCAGTATTCATGACTTGCCCGGCGCGTTATCCCAGATCACACAGCTCGTGGCCGATACGGGAGCCAACATTACGCAGGTCAATCACCAGCGCGCGTTTACTTCGCTCCCTGCGCAGGATGTAGAGGTCGATCTGGTGATGCAGACACGCGGTCATGAACACGTCGATGAAATTTTGACTATTTTACGTGCGCAAGGGTTTCGCGCGGTGCGTGGGGATTAAAACTAATTAAGTTCAATCACCTTCAGTAATTGTCCTGCCATTGAGCGGCATCACAGGGCGTGCATTCATTGGGAATATTTTTTGAAATTGTCCCAGTTGTGCAGTAGACATTTCGACAGGTGTTTTCAGAATATAAAAATTCACACCATCCTCTGAGCAATCCGGGGTGGTGAGTGAGCCTTCATAGCTGTAATAACTTAAATCCTTTGGCAGGAGCGCTGTTAAATCAAGTGTGGTGGGTAAAGCAACCTTCCCAGCTTTAGCAGGCATATTATCCAGTACGGGTTTTAAAGTTGGATTTTCCTGGCCTTCTTTAAAAAACAAACCAATCACCGCAATTTTTCCTGACTCGTTGTCGTCAGGCGAATC
>CAIPID010000355.1 GCA_903865015.1 uncultured beta proteobacterium
CAAGGCGGCATGCCTGGTGGTGACATGGGCGGCATGGGTGGAATGGGCGGCATGGGCTTCTAAGCTCAAGCATCTCAAAAGCCCGAATCTCGATCCGGGCGCACCTGAAAGACAAAAAATCCAGACTTCGGTCTGGATTTTTTTATGGCGATCTACATGACGATTTGCTCGCCCAGGGGTATGCTTGCCCACAATATAAATTAAATATTAATAACAAGATGAATAAAGACAACAGCACACAAACAGTCTGGAAAGAAGAGGATTTGACTCCTCTCGCGATTCGCGCATTTGTGGGATTGGGTTTGCCGCATGGTGATGCCGTCGAGGTCGTTAAAGTACTCGTTCAAGCAGACTTATTTGGATTGAGTACACACGGACTATCCCGCATTGAGTCGTATGGTGAGCGCTTACAAGTCAATGGTATCAACGCTCAACCTAACATTACCGTGCAATCTCCCGCACTTGCTCTGCGCTTGGTCGATGGCGACAATGGCGTTGGTCCTTTGGTTGGTATGCGCGCGTTGCAGGCTGCCATGGACGCCGCTAGTCAGTGCGGTATCGGGATGGCCTTTGCTAGAGGCAGTAACCATTTTGGTCCTATCTCTCCTTATTCCTTGTTTGCTGCAAATAAAGGCTTCGCCAGCATTATCGGTAGTAATGCGACCACCACTATCGCACCCTGGGGTGGTAGTGATGCGCGACTTGGTAATAGCCCGCTTGGCTTTGGTGTACCCAACCCTGGTGGCAAACCTTTCTTGCTCGACATGGCGATGAGTGTGGTGGCGCGTGCCAAAATCCGTAACGCTTTTAAGCGTGGTGAAAGCATCCCTGATACTTGGGCGACTGATCAAAAAGGCGTTCCCACGACAGACCCAAAAGCCGCACTGGATGGTTTTTTGTTACCCATCGGTGGTCACAAGGGATATGGATTAGCCTTGATGGTCGATATGTTCGCAGGTTTGTTATCCAACGCAGCCTACCTGTCGCATGTGAAATCCTGGGTCGATGCCCCCGATGAGCCGCAAAATCTCGGACACTTTTTCATCCTGATCGATACAACCAAGCTAGGCTCACCTCAATGGTTAACCGAACGCATGATGGATTTTGCAGCCATTCTGCATGATAGTCCACCTGCGGATGCCTCCAGGCCAGTCATTGTCCCGGGCGAAATCGAATTAGAAAAAATGCAGCAACAAAAACAAAACGGCATTGTGCTTGACCCTGCCGTGGTTGAACTCCTGCACCAGCATGTAAAGGGAGTATCTAATGCATGAGTGGACCTGGTTGTGGATCCCTGCTTCGATCTTCGCTGCGGCTGCACAAGCTGGTCGTAATGCGATTCAACGCAGTTTGACTGAGCAGCTCGGCACACTTGGTGCGACACAGGTCAGATTTCTTTACGGTTTTCCTTTTGCACTGTTATTTGCAGTACTGGCACTTGTTGCTACCAGCTCAAGTTTGCCGCGCATGAACATGACATTTTTTTGGTTCACTGTGGCTGGTGCCTTATCGCAGATCGCAGCGACTGCTCTGATGCTGGGTGCGATGCGCAAGCGTGCATTTGTAGTAGTGACTGCATGGACAAAAACCGAACCTGTGCAAGTCGTATTGTTCGGTTTGGTCGTCTTGGGCGATAGTGTTTCATGGTTGGCTATGTTGGCGATCATGATTGCTACCGTCGGTGTAACCATCATGGCGCGCAAGCCTTCCAATAAGAATGAGGATACTGGACCTACCTGGCAGCCTGTAGTGATGGGATTGCTCGCAGGGGCAAGTTTTGCGATTGCCGCAGTGACATTCCGTGGAGCCATTCTGGCTTTAGGTGATGGACATTTCTTTGCGCACTCTTCCTGGACGCTGGCGTGTGGCCTCGGCATCCAGACTATTTTGCTCGCCGGATGGATGATGGTGTTTCACCGTGAAGCCATGATCCGTTGCGTGCAGGCCTGGCGTATTTCTATTTGGGGCGGTTTGCTTGGCGCGTCTGCCTCTGAGGGGTGGTTCTTAGGCTTTGCGCTGACCTCGGCTGCAAACGTACGCACACTAGGTCTGGTTGAGGTGCTGTTTGCACAGCTGCTGTCGTGGCGAATATTCCTCAACAAAGGTACCCGTCAGGAAATGATAGGTACTGTATTGATCGTTGCAGGTGTCGCGATTCTACTCATGTTCAGATAAAAAATTGCCCGCCTTTGCTTCACAGGCGGGCAATTCAATATTACAAACTTGGTTTATTAAAAACTAGACATACGCACTATTGCAGCAGCTGTAAACGCTTAGCAGCGGTGTCTGCAGCAGGTGTGCCTTTGTAGTCCTTCACAATACGCTGCAAAGAGGCTTTGGCACCCGCGCGGTTATTGAGCTCGACCTGGCAGCCTGCGATCACCAACAAGGCATCAGGGGCGCGAGGATGGGTAGGGTATTTTTGAATCATGCCCTGCAATTGCGTCATCGCACCTTTGAAGTCTTTTTGCGCATAGCGGCTGCTGCCCAGATAAAACAACGCTGCAGGTGCGAGTTTGCTGTCTGGATAAAGCGTCATGAAAGCCATGAGCGTATCGATGGTTTCTTTGTACTGACCTTTGCGGAAAGACTCCATCGCCTGATCAAAGGCTGCTTGTTCTCTCACATCCTCAGATTTTGCATCGGGTGCGCGACCACCTGCGGGGGCGGCAGCTCCTGAGGCTCCACTTGCATTGTTTGCCGCGCCAGATGCAGGACGACCCATTTGCTCCATATCTCCACGCAGGCGCATGACCTCTTGCTCGAGACCTTCAATCTGGTCTGCGAGCTGAATCCGAGCACGTTGGTTCGCTTCTTGCAAAGTTTTGATTTGCTGGCGCAGCTCAACTATTGCTTTGCGAGCATCATCATCAGCAAAAGCCCATGCAGGCTGGCTGAGCGAGAGAGCTCCAGCTATGCTCAGGCAGCTCAGTGCGGAGCGAATTGAAATAGAGTTCAGAAAAAATGAACGTGTAAGCATGAAAAATCCTTTAAAAGCTTGACGTTGCCATCTCGGTCAATGACGCCATAATTCTCAACGCAACAGGGCGGCCAATCAGCCGCCCTGCGCAGAATAGCCAAGTACTTAAAGCTTAACGCTTGTAGTTGAAATCCGCACGGCGGTTTTCAGCGTAGTCTGCATCGGTATCACCCAATGCTTTTGGCTTTTCTTTACCAACGCTGATCGTCTCAACCTGCGTGTCTGATACGCCGATGAGTGTCAGCATACGACGCACGGCCTCGGCACGACGCTGGCCAAGTGCCAGGTTGTATTCTGAACCGCCACGCGCATCAGTGTTGCCTTCAATAACAACACGTTGCTGTGGAGCTGAAACCAGATATTTACCGTGTGTTTCAACGATGGTACGGTATTGCTCTGTGACTGCGTAGCCGCCGAAGTCAAAGTAGACCGACTTCTGTTTAGCCAGGATGCTGTTTGGATTGAATGGATCCATGATGCCTGAGCCGTCAGCACCTGCGCCGTTCGCGCCAGCTTTGTCGTCGAGGTTAACTGAGCTACAAGCTGCCAGCGAGGCGGCCAATGCGGCGATTGAGAGTGCTTTTGCGATACGCGACATGATATTTCCTTTGTGGGGAGATCAAATTAATAATTATTGAGAAAACGGACCCCAGGTGGGCTCACGTATTTCGCCATTCAATACCGACAGTGTCTGACGCACACGCCCATCACTGGACACGCCTGCCAACACACTTCGACCACCCTGAACAGCGGCATACAATACTTGCATACCGTTCGGTGCAAAACTCGGAGATTGGTCATCACGACCTTCGGTGAGAAGGTTTTCAGAGCCTGTCGCCAGGTTAAGCGAAGCGATACGATAAGTACCGTCCCGACGCGTAACAGTAAGCAAAGATTTGCCATCTGGAGAAATTCTTGGTGAGATATTGTAACCGCCGTTGAAGGTCACGCGGCGTGGCTCTCCTCCGTCGAGTCCAACCTGATAAACCTGTGGGCTACCGCTACGGTCGCTGGTGAAGTAAATTGAACGTCCATCAGGGCTAAAGGTAGGCTCCGTATCGATCAGCGGTGAGCGGGTAATTCGGCGCAAACCACCGCCGTCCGTTGCATTGACTACGTAGATTTGTGACAAACCATCACGAGTCAATACCACTGCCAGGGTGCTTCCGTCGGGAGACCAGGCGGGGGCGGAGTTGTTACCTTTGTAGTTTGCAACAGGTACGCGCTTGCTAGTGGCCAGCTGGTGAACATATACAACAGGCTTGCCGGACTCAAAGCTCACATAAGCCAAGCGCGATCCATCGGGCGACCATGCGGGTGAAATGATGGGCTCGCGTGAGCGCAAAGCAACCTGTGGGTTTTGACCATCTGCATCGGCGATTTGTAGCTCATAGGTTGGACCTTGTTTGAGTACATAAGCGATGCGCGTTGCGAAAACCCCTTTAATACCTGTGATTTTTTCGTAGATGCGGTCAGCGATCTGATGGGCGATGCGGCGTAATTCTTTTTCGGTGCCGGTGAAGGCAACGCCATCGAGCTGGCCTTTTTTGACAGTGTCACCGAGCCTGTATTTGACCTCGTAACGACCATCTCCGCTGCGTGTAACTGTGCCGTAGGCGATGAAATCCGCCCCTTTGCTGCGCCATTCATCAAAAGCAATCGGCGTGTCAACGGTCAGGGAGGCGCCCGTAGCGTTAATCATCCGGAACTGACCGGAGCGGGTCAGATCAGCACGGATGACCTCGGCGATTTGTTTGCCGGCAGGTTCACCACTGAAATCAGCGATGGCGACGGGGTACTGTTGAGCTCCTGTGCCAGAGATATCCACACGAAGCTGCGCAACAGACGTTGCGCAGAAGCCAAGCATCGCCAGCATCGCGACAAGGAGTGCGAGCCATTTTTGGGCAGTTATTTGGGCAGCGAGCCAGTTTGGCTGGCTGGAGCGAGCGGTATTGCTAGGTCTGTCAAACTTCATGTGGAGCGATCTCCCTTTTAATACATGCGGTAATCCACGTCGATGTACGACGGGTAGCTACCAGAATCTGGTTTCGGGAATGGTGTGCAACGACTGATACCCCTTTCGACAGCTTGATCAAAGTTAGAGTTCCCGGAGGTTTTCAGTAATTTCACGCCTGAAACGGTTCCGTCCGATTTTAACTGCACCCGGTACTGAACGGTGGGATTTGATCCACTTTGCGGTGGAGCGGGGAAAGATACTCCAGGCTGGACGCACGCGCGGATTTTGGCGCCATAGCCAGAATAGTTACCGCCACCCGCCTGGTTGCGGTCAGCCGTGCCTCCTGGCATGCCTGCTGCACCCATTACATCACCGCGCATGGCGTCTTTAAAGGCTTGATCGGCAGCGGCCTTCTTGGCTGCGGCGTCTTTAGCTTCCTTGGCTTTCTTTTCTTCGGCCAGCTTTTTCTCTTTCTCTTCTTTTTCCTTCTTTTCTTTCTCTTTCTTTTCGGCTAAAGCCTTCTTTTCCTTCTCTTCTTTTTCTTTTTTCTCTTTTTCTACGCGATCAATCTGCTCGAGTCGCTCGCGCTCCTTCTTTTCCGCGGCATCTTTTTCGCGCTTGATACGATCTTTTTCTTTGCGTTCTTCTTCCTTGGCCTTTTTCTGGGCTAATTCTTTTTCTAAGCGCTCTTTTTCTGCCTTTTTCTTACGCTCATTTTCAAGCGCAATCTCGGGGTCTATTTCGTTTTTGGGCGTTTCGACGACCGCAGGCGGAGCGGGCGGTGGAGGAGGCTCGGGAGGTGTAGGCGGTTTAACTGGCTCTGGCTCGGGTTCAGGTTCAGGTTCTGGCTTGGGGGGGGTAGGCTCTGGCTTGACCTCAGATTTTGTGGATTGAGCTGGTGCAGCGGTAGGCGTAATTCCATCGGCCCATAACTCAATTTGCATCGGACCCTGATTCTCTGTTTTCCAGTCCAGATTCAGTACGAGTGCGAGCAAAAGTAGGACGTGCGCACCCAACGCCAACCCCACAGCACGTAAATTCAGCGACTGTTTAGGGGGCAATATAGGACCGCGATGGTTTAAATCTTGATTACGGGGCATGAATAAGGCGATGTACGCACGAGCGTTGCATATCGCATGAACCTTTATTTTTTAGCTGGTTTGGCCGGGGTTTTTGAGGAGGACGTATTGCCCTTTTGATCAACCAGCAAACCAAGTTTGGTAATGCCGTTTGTTCTGAGTTCATCCATGACTTTCATGACCGATTCATAAGGTACTTTGCCATCGGCCGCGATCACGACCGGTTGATCCGGCTTGAGTTCTGAAAGAAGTGTCTGAGCGAGTGAACTGCGTTCCACGGGCCTATAACTGGCACCTGCATCGCGCTTGCGCCAGGAGATCTTACCGTCCTCAGCAATTTGTACCTCGATTGGCGTCGAGGGGACGTTAGACGCTTGCCCCACCGACGGCAGCTCCACAACGCCTGGTGTGATCAATGGAGCGGTCACCATGAAAATCACCAGTAGCACAAGCATCACGTCGATGTATGGGACGACGTTTATCTCGTTTTTGAGTTTCCGGCCTCCGCGACCCGAACTTGAGCGCACCGATGACATTAGCGTACCTGCCGTTGCAGAATGTTCAGGAATTCGTCGACAAAGGTCTCAAAACGGATTGAGAGGCGATCAATGTCATGGGTGTAGCGGTTGTAGGCTACCACTGCAGGAATCGCGGCAAACAGGCCGATAGCGGTCGCAATGAGCGCTTCGGCAATACCAGGTGCGACCGAGGCAAGAGTGGCCTGTTGAACGTTAGCCAGACCGACAAAAGCGTGCATGATGCCCCATACGGTACCCAGCAGGCCGATGTACGGACTGACAGAGCCGGCAGAAGCTAGAAAGTTGAGGTGTGACTCAAGCTCGTCCATCTCTCGCTGATAGGCAGCGCGCATGGCGCGGCGAGCACCGTCCAGCATCCCGGCGACATCCGCGTTGCCGCCGGCAGCGCGTCGGGCTTTAAGGAATTCGGTCATACCCGAGTCAAATATACGTGCAAGCGCACCTTGTTCGGCACGACGTGTGGAAATTGACTGATGCAAAGTGGCCAAATCACCACCCGACCAGAAATCATCCTCAAAACGACGCGTTTGTGTCATGGATTTTTTAATGGTCGCGCGCTTGGCAAAAATAAACGTCCAGGAAAGGACGGATATGGCGACAAGCATCAGCATGATCAGTTGGACAGGCACGCTGGCGTGCATGACCAGTGTGAGCATTGACATGTCGGAGGAGGTTGGCATCTCTTATTCCTGAGTGGTTGCTGCAAATTTGATCCGTACGGACTCCGGGATCGCGGCGACTCGCATATTAACTGTATCTACGCATCCGATTTGGATATTACTCTCGGTCAAAAGCTCACCGTTACGCGTAATCGTCTGCGCGAAGTGTAACGAAGCTCGGCCCAAACGTGTGACTGCGCTATTGATTTCAAGCAAATCATCGAGTTTTGCGGACTTTTTATAGCGGATATCCAGTCCGGTCACGATAAAAACACGTTGAAACTCCCGCGCAACGTCAGATTGGTTGACTCCGACCGATCTGAGCCATTCCGTGCGTCCACGTTCCATGAATTTTAAATAATTTGCGTAAAAAACGATACCTCCCGCATCGGTATCTTCGTAATACACGCGCACGGTCATGCTGTGCCTGAAGTCAGGTGAGGTTATCAGCATGATCGGTGTGCTGCAAAAATGTGGAAAGACATTGTTAAAACGCAGCCAGGCGTTCGATAGTGAGGGCGGCACATTGCGCAACGGGTACACGAATCGCCTCGGTTTCTTTGCGTGACAAGACCTCGACAACCCCTTCCTTAAGCCCTCGTTCACCTACTGTGATGCGGATCGGTGCGCCAATCAGCTCCCATTCAGCAAACATAATGCCAGGACGTTGATCCCGATCGTCCAGCATTACATCGACACCCTGGGCCTTAAGTGAGGCATAAATTTCCTCTGCAGCATTGCGCACTTCTTCACTTTTACCCCAACCCAGACCACAGATCACTACCTCAAACGGCGCAATCGCACGAGGCAGAACAATGCCGCGCGCATCGTGGTTCTGTTCAATGGCTGCGCCAACGATACGTGTCACGCCAATGCCGTAACAACCCATTTCCATGAGTGCTGGCTTGCCGTTTTCGTCCAGGAATGTAGCTTTCATCGCCTCGGAGTACTTAGTGCCCAGATAGAATACATGACCAACCTCGATGCCGCGCTGGATAGCGAGCTTGCTTGTTCCAGATGGTGAAACATCGCCCTCAACGACATTGCGCAGGTCGGTGATGAGGTCTGGCTCGGGTAAGTCGCGCCCCCAGTTCACTCCAGTCAGGTGAGCGTTCTCTTGATTGGCGCCCACGACAAAGTCATGCATATTCGCGACTGTGAGGTCGGCAATGATTTTGAGTGGTTTAGCTGTGTTGACTGGTCCAAGATATCCTGGCTTGCAACCAAAGTGCTCAATGATTTCAGCTTCACTTGCAAAACGGAAACCTTTATTTAAACCTGCAATTTTGCCTGCTTTGATTTCGTTGAGCTCATGATCCCCACGAAGCAGCAGTAACCAGATTTGCGCAGGTCCTTTTTCAGTGTCAGTAGCCAAAACGATAGATTTCACGGTGTTGGCCAGAGGTAACCCCAGAAGCTCGGCTACGGCTTCGCACTTTGAGGCATTGGGTGTCGGCGTGACAGTCATTGCCGCACTCGCAGCTGCACGCTGAGCAATCAGGCAGGGTGCAATAGCTAGCTCGATGTTGGCCGCATAGTCTGATGCGGGGTCATAAACAATCAAGTCCTCACCAATATCGGCAATGACCTGAAACTCATGGCTCTGCGAGCCGCCGATCGAACCTGTATCGGCCGATACCGCACGGAACGTCAG
>CAIPID010000356.1 GCA_903865015.1 uncultured beta proteobacterium
ACAAGGTCGTTTTTCGGATATGCCCTCATCTATCGGCGTCAATTTAATTTTCAATACTCTCAGAACTACAATTCAAGAGATGGTTCTTGAAACATGTCCATTAGATTTTGAAAATCAGGCTATTTATCAAATGCTGTTAGGGCTTGGTGTGGATGCTGAATCAGCCCTCAAGATTTCTGAAACGCCCCTGTCAGAACTCCCCCCCCTTCCCTCAAAAGGCATTGTTGGTAAAGTTTTAAGACTGGTTGCTGGCAAACAGCGTCATTAATTTCAAGCCAACGACGCCCGATACTCCTTTGCCGCTAAATTTTGCGCAATGACTTTTTCTTTAAAGCTCTCAATGAGTTTTTTCTGATTCGTACTGCGGCGCGTTCTGAACCAGTACAGAAGGCCGAGCACTAAAAACCACAACGGTAAAACATACAACGCAACTCGGGTATCGTTACTCAAAGTCAGGGTATAGATCACAAGAACAAAAAAGCCAAGAATGACATAGGGCATAAAATTGGCCATGGGCATTTTGAATGCAGACAAATCATGGGCCTGGGGTAGACGTTTGCGATACGCTATGTAGGCAAACAATATCATCGACCAGATATAGATAAAAATTAACGAAGCGACGCTGCCCACGAGCTCAAAAGCGCTCATCATGGATTTAGTCGTGGAAAGTATAAGCGAGACCGATAGGATCAGAGCTGAGGCCAGAAATATCCCGCCAGTCGGTATTTTGTGGCTGGATAATTTTCCAAAGACTGCTGGGGCATGATGATTTTTAGCGAGTCCGTAAAGCATGCGAGACGTAGCGTAGATGCCGCTATTACTTGACGAAGTCGCGGAGCTAATGACCACCGCATTTATGATCGAAGCGGCACTCACCATACCGACCAAAGTAAACATCCCGACAAAAGGACTTTGATCGGCAGGAATGTCATTCCAGGGCGTGACCATCATTAGCACGGATACTGTGCCAATATAAAAGATCATGATGCGTATTGGGATTTTACGGATGGCATCTGGCAACATTACTTTTGGATTTTTTGCTTCAGCCATCATGGTACCGATCACCTCCATGCCTGCAAACGCAAAGATCGTAGACTGAAGACCTGCAAGCAATCCATCAATACCTCGCGGCATCATGCCACCGAAGGACCATAAATTACTCACGTTCGCCTGGATGCCTTTGGGAGACACAAAACCCGTTACACAAAGGTAAAGGCCCAGAACAATAAGTATGGCAATAGCGACGACTTTGACGATAGCCATCCAGAATTCAAGCTCTGCAAACGCCCTGACACTTAAAATATTTAGTGTCAGCAATAAAAGAGTAATCCCCATCGCAGAAATCCAGTGGGGGAGATCGGGCCACCAAAAAGAAACGTAACCAGTGATGGCGATAATTTCCGCGATTGCCGTCACAATCCAGGCAAACCAGTATGACCAACCTACAAAAAAACCTGCAGATGGTCCGAGGATATCTTCGCAAAAATCAATAAAGGTCTTATAGGACAGGTCGTGCAGCAACAGCTGACCCATTGCTCTCATCACAAAGTACAACATGAAGCCTGTCAGGGCATAAATAAAAATGATGCCGGGTCCTGCAAGGGAAATGGTTTTGCCCGACCCCATAAAGAGACCAGTGCCGATACAGCCGCCAATGGCAATCATTTCCATCTGGC
>CAIPID010000357.1 GCA_903865015.1 uncultured beta proteobacterium
GTCGTTTTGGCTTCGAATTGAATACCAGTAAAAATTGGTAAACAATAATAAATCCAGACGATCTGAATGAGTGCAGGCGTTGCACGAAAAAGCTCGACATAAATTGTCGCAGGAAGTCGGACCCATTTGGATTGCGCCTCACGGGCAACGCCTAGCGGAACACCTATTACCAGACCGATTACAGCCGCGATCAGTGTGATCTGCAGCGTCACCATGGCCCCTCTTAGAAAAACAGGCCAATACTGCGAAATCACATGAAATTGCCAGCTGTAACCCATGAGTCCACCGTTTTATTTTTAACGAAACCGTTCTGCGAGCAGGCAAAGTATTTCGTACATGAGGGTGGCTGCAACCAAAGCGGTATTTCCGCTTGGATCATAAGCAGGAGCGACTTCCACCACATCCCCGCTAATCCAGTCCAGACCACTTAGGCCGCGCAATAACTGTAGTGTTTCGCGTGTCGTCAGACCACCGATTTCCGGAGTGCCAGTGCCTGGCGTAAAGATCGGGTCCAGGCCATCGACGTCAAGTGAAAGGTAAGCAGGGCCATCGCCAATGACACGTCGCGCTTCGGCGATCACAGCCTCGACGCCTATTCTGTCGAACTCTTCAATGAAGATCACGCGCATACCGTTATCCAGAGAATAGCGCCAGCCTTCATCGGAATTTTGTGCCCCACGAATACCAATTTGTATGGTGCGTTTTGGATCAAGCAGTTTGGCCTCTACGGCACGCCTGAAAGGTGACCCATGATTGAATTTCGACCCGTTATTATCGTCCCAGGTATCTGTATGCGCGTCAATGTGTACCATGCCGATCGGCTGTTTGGGTTGGAGCGCTTGAAATATAGGGTAAGTAATCGAATGATCGCCACCCGCGGTGAGTGCAATTTTCTCAGCGGCAAATAGAGGCTCATAAAAACGGCGAATTTCGTCATGCGAATTTTCCAGGTGATAGATATCTGAAAACGGAACGTCCCCGATATCGCCAATCCGGCATGCATCAAAGGGGTTAAACCCTGTCACATGATGTATCGCACGGGTAAACGATGACATATTGCGAATCTCTCTGGGACCAAATCTGGCTCCCGGCCTTAAGGTCACGCCGCCATCAAAGGGTACGCCCACCAGCGCAATATCCAGATCTTTGAAGTCTGGGCAATACGGTGTTCGCATAAAGGTTGGAATGCCCGTATAGCGCAATTTTTTAATTTCAGTCTGGTCAGTTTTATTTTTCATCACAAGCTAGTTACGTTAAGTTATTTATTGTGTGTAGCAGCAAGTTGCTAGGCAAGAACCATGAATTGCACTTCTAAAGGGTGGTTATCGTTGATGGGTATGATGTCCTGAGGACAGGCAGACATGACAAAAACACAGTCCATCTCCGCTTTAAGTTCGACATAATCACCGGCTTTTGATGCTGGTGCGAGCCATTGCACACTGCAATCCGTGCTCACCGGAATATTCATCCAAAGGTTTAAGGGTTGAGGCACTTCACGCACTCTCAATCCAATGGCTTTGAGTGCAAGGCGCATATTGTCAGCGCAGTTGTCGTGATAGTGTGTGACGCCAAGAGTCTGATAGCGATAGATGTCGCACGCAGCCATCAAGGTATCGTGAATCCCGGGAGAGGTGTCTTCGAGCAAGGTCATGATGGGTCGGCGATGATTACTGACCAAAGCATCCCCTGATTTTGGGATGATCCGGTCAATCCAGGCGCGTGCGTGCTCCATGGACATGAATTCACTTAAATCATCAGCTTTAAATGCCCAGGTATCGCAAACCTGAGAGCCGTGTGTATTGATGACGCGAATAATCTGTCCACTCTTAAGTCTAACCGCACAGCCTTGGCGCGCAGGTAAGGTATATACATGTCCGGGTATTGCATTGCCATCTTTTGATATGGGTGACGAGAGGGTCAGGTTCGTGCCTGAGGGTTCACCATTGTCTGGTTCAAAGCAGTCATCCGAATGCAATTGAGCTTTCATTTACCCACCTTTAGTAATTTTTAAAAACTAATGTTGTTCTTTTTAATCACAGCACCCCAGCGGTCTGAGTCTTCCTGTGCGGTTTTCTGCAGGGCCTGCGCATTCATCGGCATGGCAATCAGCCCTTTATCCTGAAGGGATTGAATGACTGCAGGATCGGCCAGAATCTCGGCAAAGCTCTCACCCAGTTTATTTACTATGTTTTGAGGTGTGCCTTTCGGTGCATAGATCGCCATCCAGTTGTCAACGTTATAGCCAGGCAGTCCTGCTTCAATGAGGGTCGGTAATTCAGGCATGCTTGGCAAGCGTTTGGTCGAGGCCAGTGCGAGTGCGCGAACCTTTCCGCTATCGAGCAGAGGCTTGGATGCCGCAGCACTGTCAAACATGAACGAAACGTTGCCCGCAACCAGATCGGGTACTGCGGGTGCGCTGCCTTTGTAGGGGACGTGTACTAAGTCAACGCCCACTTGTTCTGCGAACAAGGCTGATTCAAGGTGTGACAAAGTTCCATTGCCTTGGGAGGCGTAATTTATTTTGCCATTATTTTTCTTCAGCCAGGCAATGAACTCTTCCATATTCTGGACGGGTACTTGAGCATTCACATTTAAAACATGCGGAGCGTTGGCAATCATCGCCACAGGTTCAAAGTCTGTCAGGATGCTGATTTTTAAATCTTTAAACAGGTGCCCTGCAATCACCTGATTGGTCAGTGAGCTTAACAACAGGTTGTAGCCATCATTGGGAGCTGCCGCTGCAGCAACCATGCCGATGGTACTTGCTGCGCCTGGTTTATTCAGTATGACGACAGGTTGACCCAGTTTTGCGGAGAGTTTTTCTCCCATCAGTCTAGCGACTATATCTGCAGCGCCTCCGGCAGGAAAACCTACAAACAGGTTGATCGGTTTTGATGGGTAAGGTTGAGCAATCGAGCTGGTTGCGCTGATTAAACCGGTTACTGCAAA
>CAIPID010000358.1 GCA_903865015.1 uncultured beta proteobacterium
CTATCAGACCCAGGACGGCTATGTCTGCATGATGCCTTACACCGACAAACACTGGCAGACATTTTTTAAAGAAAGCGGTCATCCGCAATATGCAACGGACGAACGCTTTACCAAAATCAGTTCGCGCACGAAATACATTGCTGAGCTCTATGAGTTGGCCGGCCAGATCGTCTTCAAACATCCTACTTCTTACTGGCTGGATTTCTGTGACACACACGAAATCCCCGCAGCGGCGGCTAATCGTCTAGAGGATCTGGAATCAGATCCACACTTGAAGAGTGTGGGCTTTTTTACTGACATTCAAAACGACAAAGGTCATCAATACCGTTTTACACGTAGCCCCATCCGGATGGCGCACTCATCGGTCGAGCCCGCGATGGCACCGCGCCTGGGTGAGCACACCCGTGCGGAGCTGATGGGAGCTGGCTTGTCGGCAGAGCACGTTGATCAAATGATCGAGCGCGGCGCGGCTAAACAACATTCAGGAGAGAAGTCATGAGCACTGTGCCAACTGGTGAACTGCAAACACTAGGAATAGGATTTACCTGGCAGGAGTTATCCGTCGGTCAGAAATTCAAAACATTCCGCCGCACGATTACCGAGACAGATATTGTGAATTTCATCACGGTCACGGGCATGCTAGAAGCGATTTTCGTAGACACCACTTTTTCGAAAGGCGCGATGCAAGGTCGTCCAGCCCCTGGTGCGCTGACCTACACCCTGATCGAAGGAATGGTGCTACAGGGCATGGCGCAAAATACCGGATTAGCACTACTCGAAGTCCACAAAAAAATATTACAACCCGTCATCGCAGGCGATACGGTCTGGGCAGAAATCGAAGTCACGGGTATTCGTCCAACGTCTAAAAACAACCGCGCGATCGTGACCTCAAAGATTGATGTGAAAAATCAGCACGGCATTGACGTGATGACCTATACCGCCGTTCGCATGATGGCAGGAGAAAAATAATGATTCAAAAAATATTTACCTATTTAATCGCAGCCTTGACGCTTTGCTTTGGAATGAGCACAACAATATCGGCTCAACCAACAGACTGGCCGACGCGGCCCGTGACCATGGTTGTACCCTTCCCTCCGGGTGGGCCGACCGACCTGATCGCACGCGTGATCGCAAAACAACTATCGGATCAGCTTGGCCAGACCTTTGTTGTCGATAACAAAGGCGGCGCGAATGGAAATATCGGTGGTCAAGCGGTTGCCTCATCCAAAGCGGATGGCTACACCGTGCTCTACAACACATCCTCACTTGCACTCAGCCCGAGTTTGTATAAAGAGTTGTCCTACAGCCCTCAGAAAGATCTCATTCCAGTGACGACCACCGCTGTCGTGCCACTGGTATTAGTGATCAATCCCAAACTGCCTGTCAATACCATTCAGGAGTTCGTCGCTTACGCAAAGAAAAATCCTGGCAAACTAGCTTACGCATCCTCCGGCAATGGCAATATTACGCACTTGGGCGCATTTCTCTTGAATCAGGCAACCGGTATTGATGCGGTGCATGTCCCGTATCGTGGCAGTGCACCGGCGATGATCGATCTGGTTGGTGGTCAGGTTCAATACGACACAAATACTTTGAACGACTCTGTGCAATTCATCCGGGACAATCGTGTCAAGGCTTTGGCTGTGACCAGTGCGACGCGCAGCCCCGTGTTACCAGATGTGCCTACGGTAGCGGAAACTGTAGTTCCAGGATTCGAGATGGGTGCATGGCAAGGCATTGTCGTGCCGACGGGCACTGACCCGGCGATTGTCAAGAAACTCAATGCCGAAGTTCTGAAAGCGTTGAAAACGCCCTCAGTTTTAAAACAGCTTGAAGAACAAGGTGCGCAGGTTTTAGGTTCTTCGCCTGAAGAATATAAAGTTTATTTTGAAAGCGAGGTCAAACGATTTGCCAAGGTCGTCAAGGAAGCTGGCGTGACCTTGAACTAGTATGCACGTTCAAATTGAGGCGGGATACCGATCAGTACCCAGCCTCAATTAAAAACTAATATCGTTACGATTGTCACCGTCTTTGGGGACAATATAAAGCGTCAGCAAGCTGGACATTGCGCCCATAAACCAGAAAAAGAAAAATCCGGCGGCGTATAAAATCTCGCGATCAGGTCGCAAATAACCAAAAATTGCGACGTCAAGCGGATCGATCAGCGCGAACGTCACCGCGCTGGCAAATCCGGCCATTAAAAATGATGGCCAGAGTATCCACATCAATGATTGCCATTTCATGGCTGCCCCCCGATCAACGCGGCTTGACTTCGGCTGGTGTAGTCGTATGTTTCTCGACTACGAGACCGCGCTTCATTCCACCATCAAAAATCGGCTGATCAGAAAAATTCTTAAACGCCAATGTCATGGTGATCGCGCATCCAATCACCGCGACGAGTGGGCCCGCCATCAGTAACCACGGCCATGGTTGACGCCACCAGGGACCGGAATCGAGTTGCTCTTGTTTTTGTACATTCTTATTCATGATGTCTCTCCTCAATTGGGGAAGATAAAGCTTGAGGGCTCGCGCACCTCTGTCACGACATGCCCATCAGGCGCCGTGGATGTAGTTACAAAGTGGATATGGTGTGATCCTGGTGCGCCAGAATCAGCGGGTGCGCGAACAACGACGGGCACCATACGGTTTGAGGCAGGTGGGATCACCAGATGAGAAGCACTCTGGATAACAGCAGACTGCACGGTGCCGGGGACGGGCAGACCTGTTGGTACGCCTGCGTGCGTACGCAAGGCCGGCTGATCAGCGACACTCACCATCAAGCCTGGCAATCCAACGGCATGCAAAGATAACTCTAATTCTTTTTCAGAAGCATTAATGATTTGTAAACGGTATACGTTTTCAATCATACCTCCTGCGACTTCACGACCAAGCACACCGCGATCACGAATCACATCGACACGTAAGGTTGTGCGGGTCGCAAGTGCCGCAAAAAATACGGATACGATTACGAGCATTAGCGCACTATAAATCAGCACGCGCGGTCGCATCAGATGATGACGAATCTGAGAGGCGGAAAGCCCCTCAAGCATGCCGCGCTCGGAGGTATAGCGGATCAAGCCTTGCGGGTACTCGACTTTTTCCATAACCTGGTTGCAAGCGTCCACACAGGCACCACAGCCAATACACATGTACTGAAGGCCTTGTCTGATATCGATACCCGTCGGACAGACCTGCACGCAGATGCTACAGTCTACGCAATCACCCAGACCTGCCGCGTGATGGTCGACTTTTTTGGATCGTCCTCCACGGGGCTCACCGCGCAGGGTATCGTAGGTCACAAGTAGCGTATCACGATCAACCATAACGCTTTGAAAACGTGCGTAAGGACACATGTATTTACACACTTGCTCACGCAAAAATCCAGCATTACCCCATGTCGCAAAGCTATAGAACAACAACCAGAACCACTGCCAGGGTCCCAGAGTCAGTGCGATCAGATCCGTACCCAGCGCACGGATGGGCGCAAAATAGCCAATAAACGAAAACCCGGTCAGCAGTGCAACCAGTATCCACAGCACGTGTTTGGTCGCTTTGATTCGCAATTTACGCAGCGAAAATGCAGACTCATCCAGACGGATACGCGCAACGCGGTCGCCCTCAACATGCCTTTCGATCCACATGAATATTTCTGTGTAGACCGTTTGTGGACAGGCATAACCGCAAAACAAACGTCCCGCAATCGCTGTAAACAGAAACAGACCCAATGCGGAAATAATCAGCAACAAGGTGAGATAAATCACATCCTGCGGCCACAGTACCATGTCAAAAATATAAAACTTACGCGCACCGAGATCAAACAGAACCGCCTGGCGGCCATTCCAGTTAAGCCAGGGCAAGCCGTAAAACAGCACCTGCGTAAGCACAACGAAAATAATTCGCCAGCGCGCGAACCAGCCACTTACCGAGCGTGGGTAAATTTTCTGTCGAACATCAATGATCGATTCCTCGATCGACTCAGCACCTGCAGGTAAGACTTTTGCACCCGCAGGTCTCCAGGCAGGAGGTGTCTCCCCGCTGGATGTTTGCTGAGCTTTCAGATCAATGGACATTCAATCAGCTCACTTAGGTGCAGCGTTAGTGGTGACAGAAGTCATATCGCGTCCACCCGACAAGCTCCAGACCCAGGCGGCAACCAGACGGATTTGCTCTGGCGTCAAATTTTGCTCCTGAGCAGGCATACGATTATTTCGGCCGTTGAGAATGCCGTTGACAATGGTTGCCTCGGAGCTGCCATACAACCAGACATCGTCAGTCAAGTTAGGTGCACCCAGTGCCTTATTGCCTTTGCCTTCAACTCCGTGACAAGCCACACAATAGTTCATGTATTCGGGCTTGCCACGGACAACCTTAATCGGATCAGAGGCTAAGCCAGACAACGAGCGTACATATTGTGCAATGTCGCCTGCCATCTGCGGATTGATGGTTTCTTTGAAGCCAGGCATGATTCCGTTGCGCCCCTTTGTGATGGTTGCTACGAGTGTTTCCGGATCACGACCGTAAAGTGAATCGCCTTGGACCAAGTTTGGAAAACTTGGTCCGCCTTTCGCATCCGAGCCATGGCACTGCGCGCAGTTGTTCAGGAACAAGCGCTGACCAATCACATGCGCGTCCGGATCCGCTGCAATCGCAGGGATATCCATTTTTGCGAATTTTGCAAAAACGGGCTTTACAGCATTATCCAGATCGATTTGATCCTGCTTGACATCTTGAGCTGTGGTGTATTCCAACTGCCCTTTATACGCCCCCAGTCCAGGATAAAGTACTAGATAGCCCACACCGAACACGCACATACCAATGTACATGATGGTCCACCAACGCGGCAGTGGATTATTCAGTTCTCGCAGATTGCCGTCCCAAACATGCCCCGTGTCCTCGACTTTGATTGTCACGGACCCAAGCCATTTGCGTTGGGACCAAATTAGCCATAAACACCAAGCAATGCCAAGCAGCGCGATGCTGCCGACGTAATAGCCCCAAAAGCCGTCAACGAAATCGCTCATGACCGTGCTTCCTCTTTATGTTGCGGATGGATTTTGCCCTCGTCAGGCAATGCGAAAGGCAGCATCGCCGATTCTTCGTTCGCATCCTTTCGGCCCTTTGAAAAAGCCCACCAGACAATGCCTAAAAAAGTCAGTATTGCCAACACTGTTGCGAGTGCATTCAGATAAGCCAACATTATTTAGCTCCTGTACTGCTGGATTGAAGCTGCGCGCGACGCATACCCGTACCCAGCCCTTGCAAATAAGCGATCAGCGCGTCTTCTTCGGTTTTGCCCTTCAGTGCTTCAGGTGCAGCAGTGATCTGCGCATCGGTGTAAGGCACACCCAGGACACGCAAAGCACGCATACGATCACCGATGTCATTGCTCTGCACGGCATTCTGAGCCAGCCACGGATACCCAGGCATATTCGACTCAGGCACAACGTTACGTGGATTGCGCAGATGGATACGATGCCACTCATCGGAATAGCGCTCGCCTACGCGCGCCAGATCAGGACCGGTACGCTTTGAGCCCCAGAGGAACGGGTGATCAAAGACGGATTCACCAGCGACAGAGTAAGAGCCGTAGCGCTGAACCTCGGCGCGCAACATGCGCACCTGCTGAGAGTGGCAACCCACGCAGCCTTCGCGGATGTAGAGGTCACGACCCATTAAACGCAGCGCGTCATAGGGCTCTACACCGGGTGCGGCTTTGGTTGTGGAGTGCTGAAAAAACAGCGGTACGATCTGCACGAGTCCGGCGAACAGCACCACCAGAATGCTGCAGACAATCATCAGACCGATATTTTTTTCAAGCGTTTCGTGTGAGAAGAATGTATTTTTTTCTTGTCCCATGACATGCTCCTCAGGCGTGTGCCGATGCGGCGATTGAACGGACAGGATCATCAGTCTCTAATGGAATCAAAGGATTCACAGGAGTTTGACCAATCACTGTTTTAAAGACGTTGTAGGCCATCAGCAACATACCGCTGAGATACAAGGCACCACCCATCAGACGAATCGCGTAGAACGGGAAAGTCGACTTAACCGACTCAACAAAACTATATGTAAGTGAGCCATCTGGTTCTGTGGCGCGCCACATCAGACCCTGCATGACGCCGGCAATCCACATCGAAGCTATATAGAGCACCACACCGATCGTTGCAATCCAGAAATGCACCTCGATCAAGCGCGTGCTGTACATTTTTTCGCGACCCCAGAGCCTTGGAATCAGGTAATACAACATACCGAACGTGATCATCGCGACCCAGCCCAGCGCACCCGAGTGCACGTGACCAATGGTCCAGTCTGTGTAGTGTGAAAGCGCATTGACCGTACGGATCGACATCATTGAGCCTTCGAAGACAGACATACCGTAGAACGACAGTGACACCACCATGAATTTCAGGATGGGGTCGGTACGCAGTTTGTGCCAGGCACCTGAGAGCGTCATGATGCCGTTGATCATGCCACCCCATGATGGTGCAAGCAGAATCAGCGAGAACACCATACCAAGCGACTGCGTCCAGTCAGGCAGTGAGGTGTAGAGCAAGTGATGCGGACCCGCCCACATGTAGGTAAAGGCCAGGGCCCAGAAGTGCACGATCGACAGGCGATACGAGTAAATGGGGCGTTCGGCTTGTTTAGGGACGAAGTAATACATCATCCCCAAAAAGCTCGTGGTCAGGAAAAATCCGACCGCGTTGTGACCGTACCACCACTGAATCATGGCATCCTGCACACCGGCGTAAGCTGAGTAGGATTTCCAGAGGGATACTGGCATTTCGATGTTATTGACGATGTGCAAAATAGCAATCGTCAGGATGTAGGAGCCAAAAAACCAGTTCGCCACATAAATATGCTTGGACCGTCTTTTAACGATTGTGCCAAAAAACACAATTGCATAAGCAACCCAGACCAACGTGATCAGGATATCAATCGGCCACTCCAGCTCTGCGTATTCTTTGCTGGTGGTAATTCCGAGTGGCAACGTGATTGCGGCTAACAAAATCACTGACTGCCACCCCCAGAAGGTGAATGCCGCCAGTTTGCCGCAGAATAATCGCGCCTGACAGGTCCGCTGCACAACATAGTAAGACGCAGCAAACAAGGCACTCCCGCCAAATGCAAAAATCACTGCATTGGTATGCAGTGGTCGCAGGCGACCATAGGTCAGCCAGGGAATATCAAGGTTGAGCTGAGGCCACAATAATTGTGCGGCAATAACAACTCCAACCAACATACCGACGATGCCCCAAACGACCGTCATGATGGCAAATTGCCTGACGACGGTGTAGTTAAAGGTCTCGGCTGTTGCAGCGGGCGAACTAGCCATGATTTGCGTTCCTTTTGTTCAAACGTTTTTTCATGGCCCTATATTGCCTTTACTCAGAGGTAAAGACTTTGATTTGGATCAAGTCGAGAGCATTTGGGGGGGAAACCGTGAGATGTGGCAACACACACCGTTTGGTGGTAAAAACCTCAGCCGTGACCGGGCCGGTCATCATCCTGCAGGATGGAGTTCGCTGCAGCATCCGGATCATCATACTGGCCTGAAAACACGGCCCACCAGAGCACACCACCAATCATTGCGACCACGGCAAGCGAGAGGGGTAACAGGAGATAAAGGATTTCCATCCGATGAACCTATACCAGGCCAGCCGGGGCTGAATAGTCCTGGCTAGGGGAAACCGCGTCCGTCGAATTTGGGATGCGATACAGACGCCAGGCATTGCCCATCACCGCGATCGAGGAAATAAACATCGCGAGCGCAGCAATCCAGGGAGTCACCAACCCTAGAGCCGCTAGTGGCATCGTCAACAAATGCCAGGCCAGTGCTCCGTAAAGATTCTGATAGGTGATCCTGCGCGTATTCGAGAACAGAATGACGGTTTGCCCAGAGGTTATTTGCGGGTGCGCAGCCAGCGTTGCGTGCGTTGCGGCCAGCGAAACAGGTGCTGCCAAGGAGAGCGCGCACGGGCAGCTCATGACAAGCAATGCAACCAGGACTGACAAAGCGTGCTCCGGTTGCATATGCCACCAGGCAAGCGTCACAACAGCCGACAGTGCGAGCTGAGCCAAAACAAAAACCGTCGCAACGCGGTCCGCGCGTGCGAGCAGTGGCAAACAAAGCTGTTGCAAACGCTGATGCAAGCCCTGCTGCAAATTAGCCACATCGACCGACTGGACAGCACGATTTTCAAAATAACGAGCCGTTAGTAAAAAAGCGATAAACATCGTCACCGAGTCAAAGTAGACCTCACCCGTTCCGGTGATGGTTGCGATCGTACTAGGTACAAAGGCTGCGACCATACTGATCGCAACGGGTACATCCATTGTAATTTGCCGTTTTTGAATGGCATGCACTAAACCCCGCCAAATCGGCCAGGCTGAATAAAGCATCACTGGCACCGTCATGGCCAGACTCGCCCAATTCATTAGAAAGATCGCCCAGTCCAACACATCTAAACTATCGTTTGGTCCAGCCTCAACACGCAGGTATCCCGGCAGCGCGAACATCATCACCTGCATCATCGCAAGCCACGCCAAGCCGAGACGCACTAAAGTACGACGGCGATCGACGAGCTCCTCGGGCGTGAGGGCTCTGTTGAGTGCATAAAGTGATTTAGCCATATTGACAGTATCTTAGGGTGAATCAACACTTTAGCGATTGATTTAGGTCAATTTAATTAGAAGTTAAAATGGACTCATGCTGTTTGTAATCCAACTTCGCGACTCAACTTCGCCATTCAACTTAGCCATACAACTCTAAGTAAAACCTCATGTCCCATCATTCGCAAGATCTCCCCCTCGGTC
>CAIPID010000359.1 GCA_903865015.1 uncultured beta proteobacterium
CGATAAATCATAAAAATATTGATTGAGTGATTCGTATTGTTCATGTTTTAAGAATGACCCTGTCATCGTAACTTATTGTTTTATATGAAAATTATATAATTTTTTTATTTTTTAAAATTATTGTTCATCTAATTGCAAAGTAATGCGCATTTGAATTTCTATTGCGATACATTGTCCACGTCTCTTAAATCTACTTTGAACCTTTAAAACGTTGATAAGGATAATGATGAAAAAATATTTCACGAGTTTTGCCGTGGTTTGTGCTGTAGCGCTTGCGGGTTACACCGGAATGACTTGGGCACAAGCCTCACATCTGGATACTTCGATTACGAATCTTAAAATTGCCATTTCAGAGGCGATTCAGTGTGGCGGTGGGGGTAAGGATGGCGCTGGCTGCAAGGGCGCACGTGCTGAAGCGATCGATTTGATGCGCCAGGCCTTGGCTAAATTAGAGGCTGCAAAAAAAGGTCAGTAATAGCCGACGAGTACTTCGGCTTGGTTACTGTGCCCCGAATGATCGCCATTGGCGATCATTTTTTCTCCACAATTCATTCATATTGAATACATAAGTGCTGCGTATCTTGGGTCTGAACTTTTTGACCTAAGGACATCGCACGATGATCTGGCACATCAATCGACTGATAACGCAAGTAGCGTTATTGAGTTTTCTATTCTTGGTTACAGCAACCCGCGCGGATCAGGCTGAGCCATTCCAATACTTTACCTACAACGTCCAAAGCACCTACGTCTGGCAGAAACATCCACAGTTTTCGGCTGCGTATGATGGCGCAAGCAGTTTGCTCTCGAGTCAGGAGATTGGCTACACCTTGAGTGCCACTGCCTTTCTCGGGATGCGTCCGTGGAAAGGTACGGAAATTTTTATTGATCCCGAGGTCACGCAAGGATTGCCTTTCTCCGGCTTGCGCGGACTCGGCGGGATGACCAACGGCGAAGCGCAAAAAGCCGGTAGTACCGAGCCTATTGGCTATTGGTCACGACGTTTTATCAGACAGACCTTCTCTTTCGGTGGTGGTGAGATCGAGCAAGAGGCGGCCTTCAATCAGTTTGCCGGTACTGTTGATAAACGCCGACTTGTTCTTACCGCCGGTGTATTTGCCGCAACCGATATATTTGATCAGAACTCTTACGCACACGATCCGCGCATCAATTTTTTGAATTGGTCTCTGATGGATTATGGCGCATGGGAATTGCCTGCCGATGCTCGCGGCTATACGCGTGGCCTGGTCCTCGAGTACTACCAAGATGACTGGGCGTTTCGCTTGGGCAGGATGCTTTTACCTGTTGAATCAAACGGCCTGCAGCTCAATGGAAATTTTTCACAGAGCTATAGCGATAATCTTGAGTTAGAGCGTGGCCACACACTCTTTGGACAGACTGGACGATTGCGGATGTTGCTGTTTCGCAGTCAGGCTGAAATGGGTTCATGGAACGATGCTCTTCAATATGGACAACTTAACGGCTTGATCCCGGATGTCGCCAATGTGCGAACAACGCAAACGAAATCTGGTTTTGGTGTCAGCTTGGAGCAATCCCTCAGTCAGGATCTCGGAGTCTTTGCCAGATTTAGTAAAAATAACGGTCAGGCCGAAGCTTATTCTTTTGCGCAGATTGATCAGTCGCTATCTCTAGGACTCTCCGTGAAAGGTAATCAATGGGAGCGCCCCGAGGACACGGTTGGCCTGGGATTTGCATTCAACAGCATATCCAGCGCACATATCGATTATCTAAACGCAGGAGGACAAGGTTTTTTCTGTGGCGATGGTCAGCTCACGGAACCTGGTAAAGAGCGCGTGTTCGAGGCTTTCTACAGCATGAAAGTCCACACAGCGTTATGGGCAACACTTGATTACCAGCGGGTCAGCAACCCTTGCTACAACACAGAGCGCGGCCCAGTCAATGTGTATTCGCTCAGGCTGCACATGGAGTTCTGAGCGACAAACATCGGCACATTCACATTTCCTCCATCTTTCGCTCAAATTCGCTCCATTTACTTTTTTTATCCTTTGCGTACCAACAACAGGGGAGTTTCTGTCATGTTCAATTTACCTATCGATCGTCGTTCATTTTTCCGACTGAGTGCCGCAGCAATGAGCACATCCTTTTTAAATACTCAGCTCGGTTTTGCTGCTACACCGGATTCGACTTTAACCAGCTTCCAAGATCCAGGCTATGTCAGACTCTTTCCAACCCTTTCCAGTGCGAAATTCACCGAAGAGGATTTAATGAGACTGGCCAACGGTGATGGTGCAAATTTAATTGGCATGTCCTCGGAGCCAGAAGTTCTTAAGAAAACCGATGGCTCGCATGTCAGAGATGCACAGGGGCATCTAGTGTTGACAGCTACGGCTGAAAATGAGCAGGATGATGAAGAAAATTTTGGTATGTCAGCGGGCTATAGTTATTTAGGACAATTTATCGATCACGATCTCACGCTGAATCCTATCGATCATTTTGGAACGATCGTCAGCGGTGCTCCTGCAAAAAACTTACGTACTGCGGCCTTTGATCTGGATTGTATGTATGGTCGCGGTCCCGCGGATCAGCCATATCTCTATCAGGATGATGGTCGTCGTCTGCTTGAAGGTCGTGCGCTCACACGCGCAGGCGCATCAAGTGCTGCGCATGATCATCCCCGTCTGAACGGTCGCGCGATTTTAGGGGATAAGCGTAATGATGAGAATGTGCTGGTGAGTCAGATGCATGGTGTATTTATTGCATTTCATAATCGGGTCGCGGTAGATTTTCCACAGGCAAGTTTTGATGAATTGCGCAGTATTGTTACCTTGCATTACCAGTGGATGGTACTGACTGATTTTCTACCAAAGTTATTAGAACCCGAAGTGTTGCCGGCGTTGTTGCCTGGCTTTGGCGAGGCAGGGCGCGTGTCGCACAGCCAGCCCAAGCTTACATTTGCGGCAAGTCTGAAGCCGGGTCAGATTCCCTTGGAATTTACGGATGCGGCCTATCGCTTTGGTCACTCACTGATTCGTTCGGTTTATCGATTAAATACTGAAATGCGCGGTACAGAGCAAGAGCAGTCCATGAATCCAGGCTTGAGTGGTCGACGTCAGATATTTGCTGCCTCGAACTATGCAGGTTTAAATGGTTTTAGAGAGTATCCGGCGGATTGGGCCATTGACTGGAAGCTCTATTTCGAAATTGACCGTAAGCTCGATTACAGAGCCGTCACTGAGGGTGCAAAAAGGGTTCAACCTTCTTATAAGATCGACACTTCCTTAGTTAACCCGCTTGCGTATTTGCCAGAATTTTCTATGCCAGGTGATTCTGCGTCAATGCAACGCGATAAAAATGGACAGCCTGTTGAGCGAAAAGGGCAGATGGCAAATCTCGCTTTAAGAAATTTAATGCGAGGCGTACAGGATCAGTTGCCAAGTGGCGAGGATGTTGCTCGTGCGATGGGGATAGCGCCTATTGCTATCGCGGATTTAAAAGTTGGCCGTGCAACTGTGGATGGACTGACGCAGAACCGTTCGGTCTCTGAATACGGTGAAAGCTTTCAGACGGCTACGCCGTTGTGGTTTTATATTCTGGCCGAGTCTCAGTACGTCTGGACACAAAAAGCATTGAAAATGCCGCATGCAACGGTTGCGCAACGCAATGCTATCCCAACCCGCTTAGGTCCGGTGGGTGGTCAGCTTGTCGCACAGACCTTTGTTGCGTTGATGAAAAACGATCCGAAAAGTATCCTGAATGCGAATCCGCAATGGAAACCTCAGTACTTGAGAAATGGGCGTTTTGATATGCCGGCACTTATTGTCGCAGCAGGGCTTGCTTGATATTGTTATCTATTCTTGACCTGATCCGTAGTGCGCGGAAAAGATAAGCTGTGATCAGAATATTAGCGACCAGGATCGCTGTCACCATAATGCTAAACCCTTTGAGCAATAAAATGAGCTCAAAGGGGATATAGATCAGGCTACTTAGCAGGGTAAAGATTTCTGCCCATCTTTTGATAGACCATAATCCAATGGCCTCAGCAAAACGCATGACTGCTAGCATACTGACAGCTGATGCCAATAAAAATAAGTGTTGGTCATTGACCTGCAGGAAATAGTCCATGATGACATTGATGAGCGGCTCATCCAGACGCTGACTGAGCGATAGCAACCGATCTTTGACGTCCTGCAATTCGCCTGAAATCGCTATTCGCCAAAGAGCCAAACTCACAATGAGCGCAAGAACTCCCCTGATCACCTTGAGTGTGGCGATCGTTTTATGTCCGATTTTCAGGGTTTTGTAAGTCAAAATAGCAACCATTTAACTTGAAATTAAGAGATCAATCGAAGATTAGTCTAGATCTTGGCGCTCAATAGTTCAATGAGTCTTTCACTGAATTTTGAGAGGTATAAATAGGATAATCTTCCGTTATCTTGATTATTTAGAGCACTTATATGTCCATGAATCCGCTAAGTTCCCAATATTTACCCACCGGCGTTCGCTCACGTTTCGTTCACGACGTGAATGACGCGACTTTTCATATTCTTGAGTCAGGCTACGAGACACCTGATCGTCCTTTAGTCCTTTTGATACATGGGTTTCCTGAGCTTGCTTATAGCTGGCGCAAAATCATGGTGCCACTGGCCGAGGCAGGCTATCACGTGATCGCGCCTGATGTCAGAGGCTATGGTCGTACCTCTGGATCGGACGTGAAATATAACGATGACCTGAGGCCGTTCAGTGCCTTGAACAAAATTCACGACATGCTCGAGCTGGTGATGGCCTTGGGTTATCGCAGCGTTGCAGCAGTCATTGGACACGATCAGGGTTCTCCGCTTGCAGGATGGTGCGCGCTCACCCGTCCAGATGTTTTTAAATCTGTCGTGATGATGAGCTCTCCCTTTAGAGGTGGCCCTGAGTCATTGCCATTTAATACCGCAAATGTCCCCGCCGCGCCAGCCAAACCGCTGACGATTAACGAAGACATGGCCAAGCTCAATCCGCCCCGTAAGTACTACATGAATTACTACGCGACCGAGCCTGCAAACGAAAACATATGGCATCCTAAACAAGGACTGCAGGATTTCTTGCGGGCTTATTACCATATGAAAAGCGCTGACTGGGAGCAAAACAAACCATTCCCTCTCAAAGCGTTAATCGCCAGTGAATGGGAAAAGCTCCCGCGTTATTACGTGATGGATCTCGATTGCGGCATGGCCGAGTCGGTTGCCCCAGATATGCCAACACCACAACAAATCATTGCCTGTAAGTGGCTGCCTGATCATGAATTGGCAGTGTATACAGAAGAGTATGCGCGTAATGGTTTTCAAGGTGGCTTGCAAGGTTACCGCAAGAATCCCGGCGATAAGGATCTGGCTGTATTTGCTGGTTGCACCATCAATGTTCCTGCGATGTTTATGGGGGGTAAAAATGACTGGGGTGTGTATCAGACACCAGGCGGTCTTGAGCGGGTGGAGCAGAGACTTTGTTCAAATTACCAGGGCACCGTCTTAGTTGACGGGGCAGGGCATTGGGTACAACAGGAGCAACCTGAAAAAGTCAGTCAGGTGTTGATTGATTTCATCAGACGAAACAGCTAGCGTTGTGCATGTGCTGCGCGAATCAAGGTCCGTGCATCAAGGTCCGTGCATCCAGTCGACCAGACCATCCACCCAGAAGCTTGCCGGCAGCTTGAGCTGTTGCTCAACTAGTTCGGCGCGCTCGTACAGTTTTTCGAAATCGATCGACGGTGGTTTTTTGAACGCTATCGCAACGATGTTGCTGTCGTGCACCTCGGTCAGCCAGGCGACGGCTTTAAATGAGTGCTCCATCGTTTCAATATTTTTAGCGTGATCCGGCGCATCGCAAAACAGATTCACCGTCATCATGCCCTCTGATGTCAGGCAATCTGCACACGCCTGATAAAACTCAGCCGAATCCAGCGCAGGCTTTTCGGCTTGCGCATCGTATAAATCGACTTGCAGGATATCTACCGTTGAATGATGCGTCTGGTCTGTGACATACTCCATCGCATCGATGCAGAGCACCCGAAATCGTTTGTCATCTGCAGGCAAATGGAACGCCTCTCGACAAATGTCGATCACAGCAGGGTTTAACTCAACAGCAGTAATTTTGCTGCGCGCGTAGTGCTTATAACAAAACTTAGTGAGAGAGGCGGCCCCCAGCCCCAATTGCACAATATGGGCAGGCGACTTATTAAATAGCACCCACATCATCATCTGCTGGATGTATTCGAATTCAAGCGCATAAGGATCGTCAATCCGCATGCCTCCCTGAATGAAACCTGTGCCAAAGCTCAGGTTTCGAATACCGTCTTCATTTGAGACGACAGGCTGGTTCAGTGGTGTTGTCATAAATCTCAGTTATATTTCCTGAATTACTTCAGAAATCAATTCAGAAACAATTCACAAGAATATCACTATGACAATGAAACTTTTCGAATTGGCAGGTGCGGATCCAAAGCGTCGCTTTAGCCCTTACTGCTGGACTATCCGCATGGCGCTTGCACACAAGGGGCTGGATGTTGAAACGATCCCCTGGCACTTTATCGATAAAGAGGCGATTGCGCCTTCTGGGCAAGGGAAGGTTCCTGTACTGGTGCATGATGATAAGTGGTTGTTTGAGTCCTGGGATATTGCAAATTATCTGGAGCAAACATTTCCTGATAGACCGACCTTGTTTGGTGGACCTCAGGGCGTTGCTTTAAGCAAGTACTTTGCTAATTTGGGACCCGTCATATCAAGTCATGCAATTAAATTGGTTCTGGTTGATATTTACGATCATCTGACAGAAACGGATAAGCCGTATTTTCGCGAGTCTAGAGAACAACGTTTTGGTATGCGGCTTGAGCAAGTTGTCGCCGACCGGGATGCTTTGTTGCAGCCATTCAGGGATAGCCTGATGCCACTTAGGATGACGCTAAAGACGCAAAACTTTTTAGGTGGAGAGCAGCCCCTATACGCTGACTATGCAATTTTTGGCGTCTTCCAATGGGCCCGTTGTATCAGTCCTTTTCAGCTTCTCGCAGAAGATGATCCGGTCGCACACTGGCGCAAAAGGTTGCTGCAGGCCTTTAACGGACTGGCTCAATCGGCCCCTGGTTACGACTGAGTCAATTTGGTTTGTTTCAATGGATCAGGCCCATTGAAACAAACCAAGGGTAATTCCTATTCTAAATAACGTTTCTTTTGGTTGAATGACTGGTACTTTTTCATTTGTAGAAATCCTTTTTACACTTATCAAAAGGCATACAAATGAAAAAGATAATTTCAGCCTCACTGATTGCGATGGGAGCATTCGCATCAGCCTCTTGCGCAATCGCGCAGGAATTCAAACAACCTATTAAGTTTGTCGTGCCTTTTGCACCGGGTGGGGCAACAGATGTGCTGGCCCGTATGGTCGCGCCAAAGATCAGCGCAGAGCTTGGTCAGCCCATCATTATTGAAAACCGCGCTGGGGCGAGTGCGCAGATTGGCACACAGTTTGTTAAAAACTCAGCACCTGATGGGGCAACTTTTCTGGTCAATACAGACAGTTCGCTCACTATCCTGCCAAACATCATGGCCGATGTGCCTTACTCCGCAGGCCGCGATTTCATGATGGTCGGCAAGATCGCAACGCTACCTTGGGCCTTGAGCGTACCCGCAGCGAACAACATCAAGACCTTAGATCAATTTATTGCTTATATCCAGAAAGATCCTAAACAGGGTAATTACGCCGTGCCAACAACGGGTGGTGTACCGGAAATGATTGGTGAGGTGATTGGTAAAAAAGCCAAAGTTGACATGACGATCTTGCCTTATGCGGGGGGCGCGGCAATTATTACCAGTGTGCTGGGAGCACAGATCTCCTCAGGAGTGACTGGCACGCCAGAGGCACTGAATATGGAGAAAACAGGCAAAGCGGTTGTGCTGGCTGTATCGGGTGCCAAACGTTCCGCTTATCTGCCTAATGTGCCGACCTTTGAGGAGTCGGGTTTAAAAGGTTTAACGGCTGACAGCTGGTTTGCCATCTACGCACCGAAAGCATTGCCCAAACCGATGGCTGAACGTTTTAACTTAGCGTTGAACAATGCGTTAAAGGATCCAGAGATTCAGAAAAAGATAGCTGAAATGGCCATTGAGGTGACACCAGCTACTTTGGCTGAATCTGAAAAGTACTATGCCGATGCGTTGGCATACTGGGCAAGCGTCTACAAAGACAAACCTAAAGCTGCGGCCGCGAAGTAGGATGGTTTGTTAGTCGAGCTTTACGTCCGCATCCTTAACAAGTTTGACCCAGAACTTTTCATCTTTATTTAAAAACTCTGCAAAGGCAGCCGGTGATTCTGAGACAGAAACATCGGTGCCTTCTCGGGCTAGCGCTGTTCTTACATTAGGCTGGGCCATCACTGTTTGTGTCGCGTCAAAAAGTTTTTGGATGACCGCTTGTGGTGTGCCTGCCGGTACAAAAATTCCATACCAAAAATCCATGCTGTAATCCGGTAGTCCTGACTCCTTCATACCAGGCACGCCAGGTACCAGATCAGTTGCGTTTTGCCAGCTGACGCCAATCGCTTTGAGTCGTCCGGCCTGCACCATCGGTAACACCGAAGGAGGTGTGCCAAAGGTAAGCTGTGTGTCACCCGACACGACGGACTGGATCGCCATGTTGCCACCCTTGAAAGGGATGTGCATCATTTCGACACCTGCCTGCTGTGTAAATAATGAGGCGGCCAGGTGAGGTGCAGATCCATTACCCGATGTCGCATAATTCAATGTGCCAGGCTTAGCTTTTGCCTTATTGATCAGATCCTGAATTGAGTTGATGCCTGAAGATGTATTGACCGCGATCACCAATGGGGAAGAGGTCACCTTAGAGACAGGAACTAAATCCTTGGCGGTGTAATTGAGTTTTGGATTAAGTGCGGGATTAACAGAAATACTGCTGGGACTCGCAAGCAGGATTGTATAGCCGTCAGGTGCGGCTTTCGCAGCCAGGTCTGCCGCGATACTGGATCCCGCACCCGCGCGGTTTTCTACGATCACTGACTGGCCGAGCGCCTTGGACAGTGGCTCGCTAATGACGCGTGCCACGTAATCTGCTGCGCCTGCGGGTGCGAATCCAACCAGAAAGCGGATCGGTTTGTTTGGGTACGGGCTTGCTTGCGCGGCACTATTGATCGGTAATGAAATAGCCGATAACAGCGCTGCTGCTGTAAAAGTCGCTTTCAACTTTAGTTTTATTTGAGTATGCATTGTGTGAATAATTTTTCTATCAGGCGGGCATGCGTAAAACAATTTTTCCGACATGCTGGTTTGATTCCATCATCGCTTTTGCCTGGGCTAATTGATCGAAGGGGAATACGTGATCGACCAGAGGTTTGATGCGGCCATCCGCAATGGCAGGTAGGACTTCGGCTCTGAATTCCGGGAGGAACTCTGCACGCTGATCGGGAGTGCGTTGTTTGTTTGAAACCCCAAAAAGTTTCAGTCGTTTTGCGTGTAAGGCTTGGAGATCAAGATCCGCATGGAGCACGCCATCAACATACCCGACCATTGCCAGCCTGCCTTCAAAGGCCATGCAGCTGATGTCTTCGGCAAAAACTGTACCCCCAACTGTGTTCACAACTAAGTTCACACCCACGCCATCAGTAAGCTCCATCACTTGAGAGGCAAAGCCTGGGCCGCGCATGCAAAGCGCGACGTCAAGTCCGTGTTCTTTCAGGCGCGCAAGTTTTTCTGGCGAACCTGAAGTACCAATGACTTTCGCACCCATTGCTTTAGCTGTTTGAAGCGCAGCCACTCCTACGCCCGATGAGACACCATTAATCAGCAGCCACTCATCTGCCTTGAGCTTTCCCTGAATCGACAGCATGTCGTGAACAACCAGGAACGTCAGAGGTATGCTGGATGCTTGTTCGAAAGAAATTGAATCGGGTTTTTGCATGGCTTCGCGAACATCCATGCAAACATATTCAGCAAAGGCCGCTCGGCAACGTCCCATGATTTTGTCGCCGATTTTGATGCCTCGGGCATTCGCACCGAGTTCTACAACCACACCTGCGCCTTCCATGCCGATCGCATTTGCGACACCGCTTTTATGCAGACCATGACCGATTACAAACTCACCGCGGTTCAGACTCGCGGCATGCAACTGCACCAAAACTTGATCTGGTCCAGGCGTGGGGCGAGCAGTTTCGCGCAATTCAAGAACGCTTTGATTTGAAGCGGTTTGCATCCAGTATGACAGCATGATTTGATTCCTGACTTAGTGAGTGTGCGATTGTAATTGTGCGAAAGAATACATCGATATCTTGATTAATCAAATAAAATACCGAAACGTTAAATTACTCTTAACGCAGTGTGCGTAGAGAGTTGCAAATATGAGTTGCGCTGAACATGATGACTTTTTTTATGGCTCGCCGTGGACTTACGCTGACCGCTGCGTATGTTCTTGTATTGATGCTGTCAGCTTGCGCGCCAGTTAACCCTCCACCAGAAAAAAAATCGCTGTTTATCAATCAGACAGATTTTCATATAACCGAGTTAAGTCATACGGTGGCTGCAGGAAAACCGACCGATACGCAGGCTGCGGTGTCAGGTAGTTTGTGGCTGGCGATGCGCGAAGGTTTCAAGCTACCCGACCTCAATAGTACTGCCGTCACTGAGCAGGCGCGTCGTTATGCATCGGGCCGCTATCATTTGCAGCCCACGTTGGATCGCGCCTCGTTGTACTTGTTTTATATTGTTCAGGAGCTTCGTACCAGAGGGATGCCGACTGAGATCGCGCTGATCCCCCTGATCGAAAGCAGCTATAGCCCATTGCAAAAAGGTTCTGTGCATCATGCGGGTATCTGGGGAATTATGCCCGCGGCAGGTAAACATTTAGGCCTGACTCAGAATGCGTTTAAAGATGAGCGCAGGGATATATTGCGTTCAACACAGGGAGCACTTGATTATCTGCAGGAGATGTATGCAATGTTTGGTGACTGGCAGCTTGCCATCGTTGCTTACAACTGGGGACCAGGCAATGTTGCGCGCGCTGTTGCGAAAGCTAAATCGCAAAACTTAGCGCCAACCTATGCAAATATAAGTTTGCCAAAATCTGTGCGTGAATATCTTGTCTGGGTGGCTGCCTACAAGGATATCGTTATGCACCCTGATAACTATGGCGTGACCCTGCCACTCCTGGATAACTATCCTTATTTTGTAGTGATCGATGTCACGCGCGATATCGATATCAGCGTCGTGCTCGAACTCGCAGAGATATCGAAAGAAGATTTTATTAAACTCAATCCTTCATTCAACAGGCCTGTGATCCAGAGCGCAGCCGACCAGAAAATTTTGTTGCCATATAAACAAGCAGAAATGTTTCAAAACAATCTGAAGGGTTACACTTTGCCTCTAACGACCTGGAAACAAACTGGTTCTACTCCGCCTGCTGCGAAGAAAAAGAAATAAACGAACCAGTTTGTCGGTATCAGCTGAAAATATCTGACTTAGTAACCGCCGCTGCCCTGGCCTGCGGTAGGCGTGGCAGGTGTCCAGCCAGTCAGGCGGGCAACTTCGGCTTTGACAAAACTCGTCATGGCGCCACGGTCGCTCACTAACATCACCATTTGGAAACCCTGATCAATATAACGCTGGGTAAATTTCGAACTATTGGTGTGCATGCCTGCAATCACGTTGTGCTTTTTGCAAAGCTCAAGCATGCGGTTAACTGTCGCGATGTGCAGTGGCTCATCGTTGTCCATCACAGGAGGCAGGCCGAGTGCGAGCGCTAAATCGGTTGGTCCGATGTAGGCACCGTCCAGCCCTGGTGTCGAGATGATTTCTTCCATTTTCTCGATGCCTTCTGGTGTTTCGATCATGACGATGCAGGCCATTTCACGATCGGCATGTTTCTGATAGTCGGGGCCACCGTAATACATTGCGCGATTCGGGCCATTGCTGCGCATACCCGTAGGTGGGTAGCGGCAAGCGGCGACCGCACGCTCGGCTTCCTCGCGATTACTGACCATCGGGACAATGACGCCATACGCACCCGCATCGAGTACTTTCATGATCATGGCGGGTTCGTTCCACGGAACGCGTACAAAGGGTGTGACGTTAGTGGTTGAGATCGCAGTTAGCATCGGAACAACATCCGAGTAATCAATGCATCCATGCTGCATGTCGACACACAGCCAGTCCACACCGGTATGCGCCATCCCCTCAGCTGAAAAGCAGTGTGGAATAGATAACCAGGCACCGATTGCAGGTTTGCCTTCGCGCCAGAGTTTTTTGACGTTATTCATGCGCATGTTGAGTTCTCCTGAATGAATTTTTGGATTAGCGTAAAAGAATGAATTAAATATTTATATGTTTAAAGATTAGTGATAACGCGTCGCAATTAATCGGCACGGATATTGTTACTTTTAACTAGCGCGCTCCATTTTTCGATTTGTCCTTGCAAAAAGGCGCCAAATTCTTTCGGTGTATTGCCGACCGGCTCGACGCCCTGAGCCGCCATGCGTTTTTGAACCTCTGGTTGCTGGGTGGCAAGTTTGACGGCGTCAGAGAGTTTTGTGACGACGTCGGTAGGGGTTCCTGCAGGGACAAAAAAACCGTTCCACTCTACAACTTCAAAATCTTTATAGCCAATCTCTTTCACTGTGGGGACGTCAGGCAATATTTTCATGCGTTGCGCACCTGTCGTGGCGAGTGCTCTTATTTTGCCCGACTGAATGTGAGCGAGTCCAGTAATGGGGTTGGTAAAGTATGCAGAGAGTCTGCCGGCGAGTACATCTGCCATGGCTGGCGCACCACCTTTGTAGGGAACATGCACCCAGTCGATGCCTGCATCGCGAGCCAGGAGCTCGGCTGCCAGATGGGCTGCACCGCCGGCACCATACGAGCCGTAATTCAACTTGCCAGGATTTGCTTTTGCATAGGTAATCAGCTCCTGAACACTTTTGAATGGGGTCTCGGCCGGTACGACCAAGATAAGTGGCATGTTGATGGCTTGAGAAACCGGTATTAGGTCCTTAATCGGATCAAAAGGCAGTTTGTGCAGTACTGCATTGACGACATAGGGAAAGGTATCAAACAGCATGGTGTAGCCATCCGCAGGAGATTGCAGCACCGTATTGGCAGCCAGGATACCGCTCGCGCCTGGTTTGTTTTCAACCACAATGGGCTGGCCGAGTAGTGAGGCCATGGGTTGGGCCAGCGAGCGCGCATTGCCATCTGCACCGCCGCCAGGTGGATAAGGCACCACTAAACGCAGCGGTTTGTTAGGAAATGCCTGTGCGAGGGCGTCAGCCATAGGCAAAAGGCCAAGTAAAGCAGCCAGAACTACATTTCTGATCTGTATAAATAGGGTTGGGACCATAGTTGTCTCTATAATTAATTTTGCTAATCATAAGCCCAAGTCAGCCTCTCCGGGCAGACAATGGAAACTAGATTAATACTAAGAAAAACTAATGAGGAGACAGATCAGTATGGGTAAAGATCGTGACTTTCAGTCAGACGCACTTGGGTATCCCGTGAGTGTGAAGCGAAGGGCCGCTATTTTGTTAGGGCTTGGCTCTTTAGTTTCTGCTCGCTTGAGTATGGCGCAATCTGACTGGCCTAATCGCGCTATACACCTGGTCGTCCCTTTTTCTGCCGGTGGAGCTGCAGATACCTCTGCGAGAGCCTTTGCGGCTCAACTCACAGAAATTCTTGGTCAAAACGTGGTGGTTGAGAACCGGACAGGCGGCAATGCTGTTGTGGCTGCTGGCGCTGTATTGCAGGCGCCGCGTGATGGTTACACCTTTATCTGGGATGCCGCGAATTGTCTGACTAACCCGGTGCTAGTCAAAGACCTTGCATTCAACTACCAAACCTCGTTCACTCCAATTACCTTGCCGGTGCGGGCACCTCAGGTCATTGCAGTGCGACAGGATTTCCCTGCAAACAATATCCGCGAATTCATTGACTACGTCAAAGCGCATCCTGGCAAAGTTTCTTGCGGAACACCTCCTGCGGGCGGGATGGCGCATTTGGCGCTGGCCTTACTGCAGGAACGTGCCAACATTCAGCTGATCCATACCCCCTATAGAGGAGGGGCTGATGCGGCCCGGGATATTATGGGGGGGCAGATTGATTCGATTTTAATTACAGCGTCCTCCGCGCGTGGGCCATATCGTGCCGGACGTGCCCGCTTGTTGGCGGTCACGAGCGCTGAACGTAGTCCGGTTTATCCTGACGTGCCTACCCTGGCTGAAAGCGGTTTGCCGGGTTACGACATGGATGACTGGTTTGGATTGTTTGCCGCCACAGGCACGCCCGGGGCCGTCTTGCCACGTATGCAAGAAGCGATTGTTCGCGCAGCTAAAAGCCCGGCTCTCATCTCAAGCATGGAGCAGGCTGGTCAAGTCCCGGTGGCCAACAGCACTCAAGATTTCACAATGTGGCTGAATCAGCAACGCGAGTTGCTGCAAAAGCTTATTCGTACCGCAAAAATAACAGTGAGTTAAACGGCATGGCCATACTTTCATTCAATACCAAGGTCCATTTTGGACACGGTGAGCGCGCCCAACTGGTCAATGAGCTCAGACTCAATCACATCAAGCGTCCGTTGTTCGTAACCGATACGGGCGTCAAGGCTGCGGGAGTGTTTGCTCAAGCCATCGAGTCACTCGGTGCGATACCTGGCGCAGTCGTGTTTGATCAGACGCCACCTAATCCTACCGAAGACGCTGTCGAGGCCTGCACGGCCACGTATCATGCCAATCAGTGTGATGGCATCGTTGGCATCGGAGGAGGCGCATCCCTGGATCTCGCCAAAGCGGTTGCAGTATTGTGTGGCCAGGCAGCACCGCTATGGGAATACTGTAATCGTCATCCTCAGCCAAGACCTATTACTAATGCGCCACCCGTAATCCTGATGCCAACGACTTCAGGTACGGGCAGTGAGGTTGGCAGATCGGCTGTGATTATTTTCCGAAACGGGATCAAGGCCGGCATTGGCTGTCCGACTGTCGTCAAGGCAGCCATTTGCGATCCGGACTTGACAATTAAGTTGCCGCCTATGATGACAGCCGCCTCAGGTATGGACGCACTCGCGCATTGTGTAGAGACGTTTTGTTCGCCAGCCATTAATCCTCCCTCGGATGCAATTGCGATGGATGGTTTGAAAAGACTATTTATGAATATCGAACGTGCATACGAAGATGGTACTGATTTGCATGCCCGCTGGAGCATGATGATGGGAGCGCTTGAAGGCGCCATTTGTTTTCAAAAAGGGCTGGGGGCGGTGCATTCGGTCTCACATGCACTCGGTGCGTTGGGGCACCACCATGGCACACTCAATGCCATCATGCTGCCACATGTGTTGCGCGTCAATGCGCCCCACATCTCGGACAAAATGACGACGATGGCGACGGTGTTGCGCATGCCCGCCGATGCAGACATTCCAACGGTTTTTGCCAGATTAAACGAACGGCTTGGATTGCCTGAGGGCTTGAGCGATTTGGGAATCGATCCGTCTATATTTCCAGCGATCGCAAAAGCTGCGTTGGCAGATAACGCGCATAAAACG